>NZ_JBSXNN010000068.1:0-115561 GCF_056857635.1 Vreelandella sp. L-15
GTGGCTGGTGGGGGTGCGGCAACTGGCGCGGAACTTTATGTTAGGCATGGCACTGTCTGGGTGAATGGCGATAATGGCTATATTGCCATGCAGGTCAGTGGGTTAGAAGTGCTTCCGGGGGCCGGTCTCACGGATTCAGGTGGACACTTAACGACTGTCTCGGTTGGGTGTAACTCGTCATGTACTGGACAGAGCAACATACTGTATACTTAAACACATACTGATTAAGCCGACATGTAGCTACTGTCTTTTCACTGTTTTGGAGTTTGGTATGTCGCGTCCACTCACAGCACGTCAGCAGCACGTATTTGATTTTATCGTTAAGACCATGGGTGAGCTTGGCTACCCCCCTACCCGCGCCGAAATTGCCAAAGCGCTGGGATTCCGCTCGCCTAACGCAGCAGAAGAGCATTTGCGTGCGCTCGAGCGCAAAGGCGCTATTCGTATAATTCGCAATACATCACGAGGCATCCGCTTACCTAACCAGGAGCCGCAGGAGCTTACTGAAACGCCAGCGGCTGCAGCACCTGCTACTAATGAGCCGCTGCCCAATGGGCTTCCTGTGATTGGTGAGGTCGCCGCTGGCAGCCCTATCCTTGCGGCTGAACATATTGACCGTTACTGCCCGCTGCCCGCTGAGTACTTCACGCCTAAAGCAGATTACCTGCTACGGGTGCGCGGCCTATCCATGAAAGATGTAGGCATTCTTGAAGGCGACCTTCTGGCCGTGCATCGCACTGACCGCGTTCGCGATGGGCAAATTGTCGTGGCACGATTAGAAGACGAAGTAACAGTCAAGCGTTTTAAACGCCAAGGGCATCAAGTAACACTGATTGCCGAGAACGCAGATTTCGCACCAATTGAGATCGACCTACGCACTCAGCAGCTTGATATTGAAGGCGTGGGTGTTGGTGTTATTCGCGGTGGTAATGGGCAAGCGCTTGGCTAGTTGCCCAACCTGTAAGGCAGGCTACTGCAAGTCGATATAGCGGTGGTCATTAAAGGTGGCCACCCAGCTTGGGTGGTACACTAGTAAAATACTCAGCAGCATACCGGTTATAAATGCCTCTGACGGCATCAGTAACGGTAAAAAGCGGGCATACTCTTGGGCGAGATAGACGGCCTCGGGATCAGTGCCCGCTACGATAATCAGCGCAACAGTAGATAGCCCTCCCCCTAAGGTCGCCAAGGCCGTTCCAAAAAAGCCACAAGCAAATAAAAACACCATCAAATTATCAGGCAACCGACGGTCAACGATTCGCCATACAAAACCGGTCACGGTCGCAGGCACAATACCTGTCACCAGCACATTTGCCCCCATTAGCGACCAATCGTTTCTGCCAATAGCCACCATGGCGACATTAATCATCACATTGCTGATCAACGCCAGCGGCATTTTAAAGACTAGCGTCATCAGCACCGTAAACACCAAGTGAAGCGTTAACCAGTCCACCGCTTGCGCACGCAATTGCCACATCAACATGATGGCCAACGTAGCTGCCATCCAGCGGTGCTGAAGCGCTGTATCCTCAAGTAGTGGCCGCCAGGGGCGCAGGCATAAGCACCAGACGATGACACCCAACGATAAAAGCCACGTCATCACGAGTGCCCACGGTGCCAATACGCTTTGTGCAAACGACATAGCGCCCCCTTCTGCCGATTAGCTAAAAACGACCGTTTTGTTGCCGTGAATTAGCACGCGATCTTCTAGGTGCCAACGCAGCCCCCGCGCCAATACCGCTTTTTCCACATCGCGACCAAAACGTACCAAATCAGTAGGCGTGTGACAGTGGCTGACCCGGTGAATGTCCTGCTCAATTATGGGGCCTGCATCCAGCTCTTCTGTCACATAGTGGCAAGTTGCCCCAATCAGTTTCACGCCCCGCTCATAGGCTTGATGATACGGCTTGGCACCCGCAAAGGAAGGCAAGAAGCTGTGATGAATGTTAATCACGCGTCCTGCATACCGTTCGCAAAGCGAAGGCGGCAGAATTTGCATATAGCGTGCCAGCACTATGCAGTCAGCGCGGGCAGCATCAATCTGCTCCTGCACCTGTTCAAAAGCCGTTTGTTTATTAGCCGGGTCAACTGGTACATGATGATAAGGGATGCCATACCATTCAGTCAGCGAGCGCATATCATCGTGATTAGAGATAACGCCGACAATATCGCAATCCAACTCACCTGCCTGCCAGCGGTAGAGAAGGTCCACCAAACAGTGGGATTCCCGAGACACCATCAACACCACACGGCGGCGCTTTTGGGTATCCACCAGCGACCACTGCATATCAAATTCAGCCGCCACCGGCTCAAACGACGTGCGCAGTGCTTCCGCCGACATACCCAGAGAATCCGCCAGAATCTCGTAACGCATAAAAAAGCGGCCAGTCTCTAAGTCAGAGTGCTGGCTGGCTTCGGTAATTGAGCCACCTTGTTGAGCAATGAAACTTGAGACACGCGCCACGATGCCCACTTGATCTGGGCAGGAAACAACTAAACGATAGTAATGAGACATAACAAACACTCTTAACGTATTTAACGGCACGCTCGCCAAGCACCTGCCTACCAGCAGGTAAACCACATTAGCGGCGGTAGTGTACCGTAAGCACGATGAGGAAGCACCGTGGTCAGGTGCCGCGATGATTGTTACCCGCCCCCCGCTTCCCGTATAGTTAAGGAATTACTTTCTAGGCTTTTCATAACTGATGCATCCATCCCGCGTTCAACTTCGTCCCCGTCGTCGCCCGCCCCTGCGCCTACTCCCGCTAGGTGGATGTGGTGAAATTGGAATGAATCTTACGCTGTATGGATACGACGACCAGTGGATCGCCGTAGATTGCGGCATGATGATTCGCCAAGACCTGCCCAACTCGCCGCTGCAAGTACCTAATACCGATACCCTAGAGGCACTGAAGATCACACCTAAGGCGCTGTTTATCACCCATGGTCATGAAGATCATATTGGTGCGGTGGCGTGGCTATGGCCCAAATGGGGTTGCCCTATCTTTGCCACTCCTCTCGCGGCAGGGCTATTGCGTTACAAATTCGCCGAACACCACCTCAGCAGCGCCTCCATTGAAGTGATCGAACCAGGCGATGCGGTGGAGAGCGGGCCATTTACACTACGCTACTTGAGTGTTACCCACTCCATCCCCGAAAGCTGCTCCATCATGATGCAGGCGGGTGATTACCGCATACTGCACACCGGCGACTGGAAACTCGACCCCAACCCACTGATTGGCGCCCCCGTGAACGCTGCCCAGTTTAGAGCACTGGCGCCGGTGGATCTTCTGGTAGGTGACTCGACCAATGCGCCAATGCCAGGGCAGTCGGGCAGCGAGGGGGATGTTGCCAAGGCGCTTTCCACCACATTGAAAGCGTGTAAAGGCCGCGTGGTAGTATCCTGTTTTGCTAGCAACCTAGCGCGCGTACTGGCCATTGGCTTAGCGGCCCAAGCGTGTGGCCGTCGCGTTAGTTTGATGGGCCGCTCAATGGAGCGCATGGTCAGTGTTGCTAGAGGCCTTGGTTATCTGGATAACTTCCCCCCCCTGGTGCCACCCCATGATTTGGGCTATCTACCACCGGAGGAGGTCGTGATTATTGCCACCGGTAGCCAAGGCGAGCCTCGCGCTGCCTTGCAGCGTTTAGCGCAGCGTCGACACCCCTTTGTGGACTTGGAACCCGGCGGTAGCGTGATTTTTTCCGCCAAAACAATTCCAGGCAATGAGCGCCCTATCGAGCAGCTTAAAAAACGTTTACTGCAACTCGGTGTCACGCTGTTCGACGAAATGAACCACCCCGAGCTTCATGCAACCGGCCACCCCGCTCAGGAAGAGCTGAAAAAGCTCTACCAGTGGGTGAGGCCCAAAATGCTACTGCCGGTACATGGTGAAGCGCGCCATCAGGAGGCGCACCAAGCGCTTGCTGAGGAGCTAGGTATCAGAGCGCCGTTAGCACCGGTGAATGGCGATATGATTGTGCTTGACCACCAAGGGCTGCGCTGCGAAACGCGCTACCCACAGCCGCCTTGCATTGTTAACCAAAATAGCGTCGTGCCTCACCCAGGCCTTGAGAGCAGCCATCCCACTACCCGTCGTGGCAGTCTGTTTCTAGCGCTACCGGTAGCAGCAACAGAAACGGGATGGTGTCGTATTGGTCGTCTGATGCTTGACGCCAACGGCGCAAGCCCTATGGATGAAGATAGCTTCAGCGAGTGGCTGGATGAGCAGCTAGAAGAGATTGAGGCAGACACCTTGGCTGATTTGCGCCATGCGCTGCAGCCAAGGCTGGTGCACTGGCTGGCTAACCACTTGCAACATATGCCAGACGTGCACCTGCAGATCATGGCCGCTGAAATGCCGACCATCGAAGAGTTAAACGACGAGCCTTAAACACAGGTGTTACCAGCGTTCAGCATCCTGCTGATCGGTGTGGCGCTCTTTAACCCAGTACGCCCCCTGCTTGGAGTGCTCTTTCTTCCAAAACGGCGCCTGGGTTTTTAAATAATCCATAATGAAATCGCAGGCCTCAAACGCATCGCGGCGGTGCGCGCTTGCCACCAGCACTCTAACGATAGGGTCGCCCGGGGATAAGTCGCCCACCCGATGAATAACACGCACCGCCTGCAGCGCCCAGCGCTGCCAGGCTTGCTCAGCAATTTGCGTTAAGGTGCGCTCGGTCATTCCTGGATAGTGCTCAAGGGTTAACCCCGTTACGTCGGGCGTCTCGTTAAAATCTCGCACTAACCCAGTGAACGTCACAATCGCACCAATGTCGGTGCGCTGGCGCAGCGCGCTCTCATAGCCGTACGCCATTGAAAACGGAGCGGACTGCACTTCTACCGCGATGTCTGGCAATGTCGGCTCGCTAACAGACACGGCTTAGCCTCCCGTTACCGGTGGAAAAAAGGCCACTTCGTCATCATCAGTGATACGAGCGCTATCATTTGCCATCACTTGGTTAATGGCACATAGAGTGCGCTGATCAGCCAGCACGGAAAAGCGTGCATCCTGGGCACTAAGCGCAGCTTTTAGCCCGGCCACATCGCGACTTGGCAGCTTATCAAGCCCAATGGCCAGATCACTCTCACCGACCCGCTCACGCAGCTCTGCCAAAAACTTGACGCGCACACAGGGCGAGGCACAGCGCTCACCTAAGCTTACCTCTCCCACTGCGCCTTCACCGGTGACAATAGGCGTGACCATCTCACGCTCCCGCTGATAGTCACCACGCAATCCGCCTCGCTTGCTGTCGAGCTGCACAGCTTCAATGCGCATCTCTTTATCAACGGCTTTACACATATCGTAAAGCGTCAGGCAAGCAACCGAAACGGCCGTCAACGCTTCCATCTCGACGCCCGTGCGCCCGTTCAAGCGACACATGGCCGATACATTCACCCAGCCATTTGCATGGTCAATATCGAAATCCACCGCTACTTTGGAGAGCGCCAGCGAGTGGCAGAGCGGAATCAGTTCATGAGTTCGCTTCGCTGCTTGAATACCCGCAATACGCGCTGTTGCGAGTACATCCCCTTTGGGCAGCGCCCCATCGCTTAATAGCTGCAGAGTATTGGGCTGCATCACGATTCGCCCAGAGGCAACAGCCTCACGACGGGTCTCGCGCTTATCGCCGACATCAACCATATTCGCTTCGCCGTGCGCGTTCAGGTGGGTTAACTGCATGGTGTCACCTTTTCATCATCAAGCCAGAGTGCGGCGTTGTTGGTCGGCCCACTCACTTACCCAGCGAGCAATCTCTTCACAATTATTTAAATCCAAGCGGGCCACCGATGGCCTAAGAGCCACCGGCGGCTCAGCAGTAAGCGCAGCCGCCTGCACCCACTCATCGCATAAAATAGCCGGATCGCCTATTCCGTCTCGGTAAAGCACCAGCTTGGGAATAGGCCATGCTTTGAAGCCTTCCACAATCACCAGATCAGGGTGATGCGGCGCCATTAGGGTAAGCAAATAGGCTAAATTAGGCTCCTCCTGCCCTGGCGTCTCCTGCATCAGTGCAAAACGTTGGCGCGATGCAATCAGCATAGGAGTGGCCCCGGCGCTACGCAGCTTGTAGCTGTCTTTACCCGGCTGATCCACATCAAACTGGTGGTGGGCATGTTTAATCACCGCTACCGAAAGGTCCTTTTCGCGCAGTAGAGGTAACAGCTGCTCTAGCAGCGTGGTTTTACCGGTCCCACTCCAGGCTGCCACCCCTAATACGGGAAACGAGCATCGTAGGGCATCACTCATAAGTCACCATTCGCGCCACGGGTTACTCATCCTCTTTTTCTGCGGGCAATAACCAGTTTAACGCAATGCCTACCAAAGCGGCTAAGCTAACGCCCTGCAAAGTGAATTGCCCGCCACCAAACTGCATACCACCGATACCAAACACCAAAATAAGTGACACCACCACTAGGTTACGCGCCGCCGTAAGCGACTGACCTGCGCGCACCAGGGTATTCATCCCCACTACGGCAATAGAGCCGAATAGCAGCGTCATAATCCCACCCATGACCGGCCCAGGAATTGTCTGCAGCAGCGCCCCCAATTTGCCAACAAAGGCAAGGATGATGGCAATAACGGCAGCCACAATCATATATTTTGGATTGAATGCCTTGGTTAGCGTCACAGCACCGGTAACTTCTGAATAAGTCGTGTTAGGCGGCCCACCGAACAGGGCTGCTGCCGTCGTTGCCAAGCCATCGCCCAGTAACGTGCGGTGCAAGCCAGGTTTTTCAAGATAGTTTTTACGTGTCACCGAGCCAATCGCCACCATATCGCCAATATGCTCAACGGCGGGAGCGATGGCCACTGGAATCATAAACAGGATGGCCGCCCAGTGAAAACTCGGCGCGGTAAAGTTGGGAATAGAGAGCCAAGCCGCTTCACGCACCGGAGTAAAATCAACCACCCCCATAATCAGCGCCAACGCATACCCCGTTGCAATGCCGCCCATAATCGGCACTAAACGCAGCAGCCCACGGCCAAACACCGCGAGCAATAAGGTTACTAACAGACTGGCCATGGAGAGAAAAATAGCTTGCCCATAGCTAATATTATCGCTGGTTTCACCGGTTGCCATACTGACCGCGACTGGCGCTAGCGCTAAACCGATCACCATAATCACTGGGCCCACCACGACAGCAGGTAGCAAACGATGCAACCAGGCGGTGCCCTTCAAGCGCACCGCCTGGGAAATGGCAACATAGACAAGGCCCGCGGCCATCAGGCCGCCCAGCGTGGCAGAAACACCAAAACTGGCGATTGAGCCTTGAATAGGAGCAATAAATGCAAAGGAAGAAGCTAGAAACACCGGCACCGTTTGTTTGGTCACGCCATGAAACACCAACGTGCCAATCCCGGCGGTAAAGAGTGCCACGCTGGGGTCTAGCCCGGTTAATAGCGGAACCAACACAAGCGCACCAAAGGCCACGAACAGCATTTGCGCGCCGGTAAGCAGCATTTTAGGCCACGACTCTTGACCAGCACTGTTTGTCATCACACCACTCCTGGGGGTCGGTTATTAGTAACGGAGGCAAAAAAATGCCCCCAACGCGAAGCGTAAGGGGCCTTTTGAGGCGGAGCGCTTAACGCGTTCCGAAAATCTTATCGCCGGCATCTCCCAAGCCGGGGACGATGTAGCCATTCTCATCGAGTCGGTCATCCACCGACGCCGTGTAAATCTCTACATCAGGATAAGCATCTTGCACCCGTTTAATCCCTTCAGGGGCAGCAACTAAGACAATCACTTTCATATGTTCACAGCCACGCTCACGCAGCATATCCAACGTGGCCACCATCGAACCACCAGTCGCCAGCATCGGATCAATCACAATCGCCATGCGCTCTTCGATGTCGTTGGCGAATTTAGCGAAGTAAGGTACCGGTTGAAGCGTCTCTTCATCCCGGTAAAGGCCAACAACGCTTACCCGTGCGCTAGGGATTAAATCCGTTACGCCCTCCAACATGCCTAGCCCGGCACGCAGGATCGGCACGATAGTGACTTTCTTACCTTTCAAACGACGGGTCGCAATGGGCTCGCCGTTCCAGCCCTGAATCTCATGGTCTTCCAGCTCCAGACCTTTGGTTGCTTCATAGGTCAAAAGCTTAGCCACTTCACCTGCCAGTTCACGAAAGCTCTTAGTGCTCAAATCAGCTTCGCGCATCAATCCCAGCTTATGTTGAACAAGCGGATGGTTAATGGCGTAGACACTCATGGGGCTTCCTCACTGCAGGGGATTCAGGATAGCGACCTAGGTCGCATCGACATGCTTACAAAATTGCGCGCCATTCTACCCGCAACTGACCATCAGGTTAAGGGGTTTCGGGCAATTGCCACTCAATTGGCGTCCGCCCTTGCTCCTGCAAGAATTGATTCGCCCGCGAAAAGTGGTGATTACCAAAGAAACCACGGTGCGCCGACAGGGGCGACGGGTGTGGTGACTCAAGTACCAAATGGCGAGAGGTATCGATGAGCGCTTTTTTCTGGCGAGCATGGCTACCCCACAGCAAAAAAACGCAGGACTCTGCATGCTGACTCACGGTTTCAATCGCTCGGTCAGTAAAATGCTCCCAACCTTTTCCCCGATGCGACGCGGCGTTGCCCTGTTCAACGGTAAGCGCTGTGTTCAGCAGCAGCACCCCCTGCTTCGCCCACGACTCTAAAAAGCCATGACGCACTGGGGTAAAACCGACATCGCTTGCCAACTCTTTGTAGATATTGACCAGCGACGGCGGCACTTGCACGCCCGGCTGTACCGAAAAACAGAGCCCATGGGCCTGATTAGGCCCGTGGTAAGGATCCTGCCCTAGAATTACCACTTTCACCGAGGAGAGCGGCGTTAATTCAAAGGCGCGAAACCAGTTTGAGGAGTGAGGGTAGATCACTTTCTTAGCCGCTTTCTCTGCGGCCAAAAATGCTTTCAGGGCGGACATATAGTCAGCCTGAAAATCCTGCCCCAGCCACTGGCTCCAGTCTTCGGGTAGCGGGTTAGCCATATTACTTCTTCATTTGGTCAGCGAGAGGCTCTACGTAGGCAATGCCCATATCCCAAGGGAACTGAATCCAGCACTGCTGAGCCACTTCGGTCAGGTATTGATCCACCAAAGGGCGACCCTCTGGCTTAGCGTAAATCGTGACAAAGTGCGCTTTTGGGAGCATTTCGCGTACGGCGCGTGCCGTTTTTCCCGTATCGACGAGGTCATCAACCAGCAGCCAGCCGTCACCGTCGTGATCCACCCCTTTCATAATATCCAGACCACCTTGATCCATATGGTCGTAACTTTTGATGCACACGGTATCAATCAAACGGATATTCAGTTCGCGAGCAATCAGCGCCGCCGGAATCAAGCCACCGCGAGTAATCGCAACAATGCCCTTAAAATCACGTTCGATTAAAAGATGGCAAAGTTGGCGCACGTCGCGGTGAATTTGGTCCCAAGAGACGGTGAAATGTTGATGGTAGCGTTCGCTGCTCATGGGGAGTTACTCGTCTTCGTTAAAGGAACAGACCGCGAATACGCTATAGCCCGCATCGCGAATTTTCTGAGAACCACCCAGCTCAGGTAGATCAATGATAGTGGCTGTTTCCACCACCTGCCCACCGCAGCGCTGAATCAAATTCGCGGCTGCCAGCATCGTGCCACCAGTGGCAATCAAGTCGTCCATTAACAGGATCCGGTCGCCTTCCTGGAACGCATCAGCATGCAGCTCTACTTCTGAATGGCCATACTCCAGCGTGTAGGTTTCGCTGATGGTTTTAAACGGAAGCTTGCCTTTTTTGCGCACCGGCACAAAGCTGCAGCCCAACTCATACGCCAGCGGCGCACCGATAATAAAGCCACGGGCGTCAATGGCCGCGATGGCATCCAAGTTCATCTCCTGGTAGCGGTGCACGAAGCTATCGATCAGCTTGCGAAAGGCAGCGCTGTTTTGCAGCAGCGGAGTGATGTCACGGAAGTTCACTCCTTGCTCTGGCCAGTCAGGAACCGTGCGAATAACGGACTTAATATAATCGCCGTAGATGCTCATCGCGTCTCTCATTGATTAGTCAAAATGCGGGCAGTTAGCCCAGGAACAGGAACTTTGCTGCAAACAGCAGCGCCAGCACGACCACTGCCGGATTCAGGTCGCTGAATCGACCTGACAGGGTCTTGATGGCAACGTAGCTGATAAAGCCCAGGGCAATACCCTCGGCAATCGAGAAGGTCAGCGGCATGGCCAGCGCAGCGATCAGCACCGGCGCGGCGTCTGTGGGGTCTTCCCAGTTGGCATGTGCAAGACTACCCGCCATCAGTACCGCTACATACAGTAGCGCACCCGCCGTTGCATAAGCCGGAATAGAACCTGCCAGCGGCGCGAAAAATAGGCTGATCAAGAACAGTACGCCCACCACAACGGCCGTTAAGCCAGTACGCCCACCAGATACAATACCTGCGGTTGATTCGATATAGCTGGTCGTGGTGGAGGTACCCAGCGCGGCGCCCGCCATCGAAGCGGTACTATCTGCCATCATGGCACGACCAATACGCGGTAGCTTGCCGTCTTCATCCAATAGTTTGCCACGGTGAGCAACACCTACCAGCGTACCGGACGTATCAAACAGATCGACAAACAAAAAAGCGAAGATAACGCTGAGCATGGCTACATCTAGCGCGCCCACCAGATCCATCGCCATGAACGTCGGTGCAATCGAAGGAGGCATCGACATAATGCCACCGTACTGATTGTGACCCAGCACCATGGCCAGCACGGTGACACCAATAATGCCGATCATAACGGCGCCAGTAACACGCAGGTAAGCCAATGCGGTAATCACGAAGAAGCCCAGCAGCGCGTAAAGCGGCGCAGGCTCTGATAGGTCACCAAGGGCAACAAAGGTTGCCGGGTTTGCCACGACAATACCGGCATTCTTCAGTGCAATCATTGCCAGGAAAAGGCCGATACCCGCCGCGATGCCCAAACGTAAAGAGAGCGGAATAGAATTAATGATCCATTCGCGAATTTTAAAAATACTCAGCAGGAAAAAGGTCAAACCAGAGAAGAAGACGGCCCCTAACGCCGCTTCCCAGGTGTAGCCCATACCCAGCACCACGCCGTAGGTAAAGAAGGCATTCAACCCCATACCCGGCGCTTGAGCGATCGGATAATTGGCCCATAGGCCCATCACGAAACAGCCAATCGCCGCGGCCAAACAGGTGGCTACGAACACAGCGCCGTAATCCATTCCCGCTTCCGAGAGAATGCTTGGGTTAACGAAGATGATATACGCCATGGTAAGAAACGTTGTAATCCCAGCGATCACTTCCGTTTTTACATTGGTCTTCTGCTCTGTGAGCTTGAAGTAGTTGTCCAGTGATTTCATTTAGTTTTTATCCTTCGCGCTTACGCTGAATGCGTCCCTTGATGCGAGAAAAGCCGCACATACTACCGAAAGGCACCACGCGATGCGAGCACCTCAAGTGCGGCTAGCTAAGTTGAGGAGAAGCCTCATACCTAATTTATTAGCAAACTTCAGGCCATGAGCTAACCGATTGGTCAACAAAGAGCCAAGATTTTCCACTATTGGCGGCTCGCCAGAACCCGCTCCACCGTCTCAACAATCACTTGAGTCTGCGGGTCAATTTCAATATTGACCCAGTCATTCATCAAACGGCTACCTAACATCGTGCGTGACAATGTTTCAGGGATGAGATTAACACTGAACTCCACCCCTACCCCATCGGCAGATGGGCGTACATCGCCAACGGTGAGGCTGATACCGTCGACACCAATATAGCCTTTTTCAAACACAAACTTGGCCGCTTTATCAGGCAACGCAAACCAGAGCCGACGGTTATTAGGAGCTTCTTCAATAGCTACTACCTTCGCCATACAAATAATGTGGCCTGACATGGAGTGCCCGCCAATTTCATCCCCAAAACGAGCTGCGCGCTCTATATTGACGCATTGGCCTGGCGTAATTGCACCAAGATTGGTCAATCTCAGCGTTTCGCGCATCAGGTCAAAGCTAACGCGCTCACCATCTATCGCCGTTACCGTCAGGCAAACGCCGTTATGTGCCACTGATGCACCAATCTCTAACCCGCTACGCATACTCTCTGGCAGAGCAACCACATGGGTGCGGAACTCCTCTAGTTCATGCACCTCAACGACCTCAGCGATACCTTGAACAATGCCAGTAAACATTGGCCCTTCCTTTCAATCTCAGGTTAGTAGGATGGCGTAGACCATAAAAACTCGCGCAAGCTTACTACTAATGACCCAACCTTGTGCAGCCAGTGGTTAGCAGACGCCTATTGATCATGGCTTTTTTGCTGTTAGCAAGCAGTTCAATCACCTCGAAACAGCAACAAAAACCAAAAACTATCAACTAAAAAGAAAATAAACCTGTATATGAACTTAAAAACATGAAATAGAACGGATTTAATTGACAACCCATTCGCCACTCTTTAGACTTTCGCCGCAAATGTAATGACGCCGATTTGTACCCAGATTGCGGGCGTCCACCTGGCCTTTGGCGGGGTGAAGTGCAGCTAAAAGGGTGTGTCCAGCATTGATGGCCACCCGCAAGGGTGGCCTTTTTTTGTTCCCCGCCCTACGCTTGCCCCCTCGCACTCCGTCTTCGGCCTACCATTAAGGCAGACGCTATGATTGAACTTAGCAACGTTAGTAAAACCTATGGCAGCGGCGACAGCGCCGTCCATGCTCTTCAGAATGTTAATTTAACGATTCCCAAAGGCACGATACACGGCGTGATTGGTCTGTCCGGTGCGGGCAAATCGACGCTCATTCGCTGCGTCAATCTGCTAGAACGCCCCACTAGTGGTAGCGTTTTGGTGGATGGTCAAGAAATGACCGGTCTACGCCGTCGTGAGCTCAACCATGCTCGCCATCGTATTGGTATGATTTTTCAGCACTTTAACCTGCTCACCACGCGGACCGTGTTTGATAATGTCGCCCTTCCCCTGGAGCTGATGGGCGAAAAGCGCAGCGCTATCAAAAATCGTGTTTTACCGCTATTGGAGATGGTGGGCTTAGCCGATAAAGCGAAGCAGTACCCTGCCCAGCTTTCCGGCGGCCAAAAACAGCGCGTGGCCATTGCCCGCGCCCTGGCCAGCAAGCCCAACGTGCTGCTATGCGACGAAGCGACTTCAGCCCTCGACCCGCAAACGACCAGTTCAATCCTTGAACTCCTCAGGGATATCAACCATCAGCTGGGGATTACCATTCTGCTGATTACCCACGAAATGGAAGTGGTGAAATCGATTTGCCATCGGGTAAGCCTGATCTCTGACGGCAAGCTGGTAGAAGACGCGGAAGTCGGCGACTTCTTTACTGCGCCAGCCACCCAGCTTGGCCGCGACTTTTTGAACGACTTTCTACAGCTCAGTCCTCCTAAAGAGCTTTTGGAACGCCTGGAAGAGAGCCCCAGCGAACATACACATCCGGTGGTGCGGCTGACTTTCTCAGGCGATGCCGTCTCCACGCCGCTCATTTCTCGCTTGGCGCGTGAGTGCAGCGTCGATGTCAGCATTTTGCAGGCCAAAGTCGAGTCCATTCAGGACCGCACTCTTGGCCTAATGATTGCCGAATTACTGGGCAGCCATGAGCAAACCCAGCAAGCCATGTCCTATTTAGCAGCGCATCAACTACAGGTGGAGGTACTCGGCCATGTCCAGCGCAATGTTTGATCTTATTTTACAGGCCACGCTGGATACCCTTTATATGGTGGCAGTGTCCGGCGTCATCGCCACACTGCTTGGCCTGCCACTGGGCGTAATGCTTTATGTCACCCGCCCGCGACAAATTCTGGCGATGCCGGTGCTTAACCAAGTGTTGGGTATCATTACCAATATTGGCCGCTCAATTCCCTTCATCATTTTGATGGTGGCCATCATCCCCTTCACCCGCATGCTGGTAGGTACGTCTATCGGCATCAACGCCGCCTCCGTACCGCTGACCATTGCAGCAATTCCGTTTGTGGCTCGCCTCATTGAAGGCGCGCTCAACGAGATTTCTCCAGGGTTAATTGAATCGGCACAATCCATGGGTGCGACGCCTTGGCAAATTATTACCAAGGTGCTGATTCCCGAAGCTCGCGGCGGCATTATTACTGGCCTCACCATTACGCTCGTCACCCTGGTGAGCTACTCAGCCATGGCAGGCGCAGTAGGCGGCGGCGGCCTTGGCGACCTTGGCATTCGCTATGGCTACAACCGCTTCAACCCAACCATTATGCTAATCACTGTGGTGATTCTAGTGGTGCTGGTACAAGGATTCCAAAGCCTAGGCGACTATTTAGTGCGCAAAAGCGACCGTAAATAGTCATAGCCAGCGCCTTTCATCGACACAGCTAAATATAACAAAAACGCATTAGACTTGCGTTTCTTATTCCCCCATCATTGTACCACGATGCATAACGACACTGGAGTAACGCCATGCAAAAAGTCATTATCGGCAGCCTGACCGCGCTTGCACTTGCCATCAACGTTGCCAATGCGGAAACCCGTACCATTAAAATGGGCACCGTAGCTGGTCCTGAAACCGAAGTGATGGAAGTCGCCGCTCGCATTGCCAAAGAAGAGTACGACCTGAACGTCGAAATCATCGAGTTCACTGACTACGTGACGCCGAACGCCGCACTGGCCGATGGCAGCCTAGATGCCAACGCCTACCAGCACGAACCCTACATGCAGGCGATGGTCAATGACCGTGGCTACGACTTTGCCATTGCAGGCTACACCTTCGTGTATCCCATCGGTGCCTACTCAGAAAAGTATGACAGCATTGATGAACTGCCGGACGGCGCGCAAATCGCACTGCCCAACGACCCCTCTAACGAAGGTCGTGCGCTGATTCTGATGCACAATGAAGGCCTGATCACCCTAAACGATCCGACCTTCCTGGAAGCGACGCCGATTGATATCGCCGAAAACCCGCGTAACTTCCGCTTCCGTGAAATCGAAGCAGCCCAGCTTCCCCGCGTGCTTCCCGACGTGGATATGGCCTTCATTAATAACACCTTTGCTCAGCCGGCCGGCTTAAGCCTTGACGACGCGCTGATCAAAGAAGGCCCAGAGTCTCCCTACGTGAACCTGATTGCCGTGCGCGGTGGCGATGAAGAGCGTGAAGAGATTCGCCAACTGGTAGACGCCTACCAGCGTGACGAAGTCATTGAAAAAGCCGAAGAGCTGTTCAAAGGCGCAGCGGTACCGGGCTGGATTGAAGAGTAATCTTCCCCACCGCTCGTTCAAGCACGCTCTTAAGCTAGTACTATCAGGCCAGCCGAGAGGCTGGCCTGATGCGTTTTCACCAAAGGAGAGGGTATGTCGACCACCGATTACACGCTGTTAAACCGCCAGTTAGAGGCTCTACTGGATACCCGCGACTGGCTAACCAATAGCGCTCAAACCTGCGCCTTCATTCAGCAAACGCTAGAAGCGCTGAACTGGGTTGGCTTTTATTTGCAGCGCGAACCGCAGCTACTGTGCCTTGGGCCATTCCAGGGCAAACCCGCCTGCCACCCCATCCCTTTTAGCAAAGGCGTTTGTGGGGCTGCGGCCCGTGAACAGGCAACGCAACGGGTCGATGACGTTCACGCGGTGGCTGACCACATCGCTTGCGACGCCGATTCACGTTCCGAGCTGGTCGTCCCCATCGTACACGACGGTTTCGTATGGGGCGTTCTGGATATCGACAGCCCCCAGCACGCGCGCTTTAGCCAAGAAGACCAGGCTGGCATCGAGGCGCTGGTGGCCACTTTCGTGCGGCAAACAGACCTTCCCCGCTTCGTTTGATGGCGCATTAAACAACAAAAAGCCCCACTCAATGAGCGGGGCTTTTTAGAATCTGGTAGGACCAGGCGGATTTGAACCGCCGACCTCCACGATGTCAACGTGGCGCTCTAACCAACTGAGCTATGGTCCTAGAAAAGTGTGCACACATGAAATGGTAGGACCAGGCGGATTTGAACCGCCGACCTCCACGATGTCAACGTGGCGCTCTAACCAACTGAGCTATGGTCCTGCTGTGCAACGGATGCGTATTCTACGGCTTCATAGCTGAATTGCAAGTAGTTTTTATTCTTCACACCCTTACCAACGAGTACCTTATCGCTGTTTCTATGAATAATGTCGGCACTTATCAAACCTAAGGACTAAGCTGGACATAGATTAATACTGATCGCCCGTGAAATAAGGAGGTAGGTTTTGCTAGGGCCTTTGCTAGGATGCATCGCCGTTTTACTGCTACTTTCCACGTTAATTGCTCGCATAAGATTGCGCTGGTGGTGGATACGCAGTTTTGAGTTTCCACGCCTGCAGATTGCCTTACTCGCTGGGGTATGTGCGCTAGCAAGCTGGATGCTGCTGGAGCCAGGTAAATGGCGAATGGCATCGACAGGCTTATCGCTGCTTACCCTGCTGATACAGCTGCGTTACATCATCCCTTGGACGCGTCTCTGGCCCGTTCAAGTGAAATCGACCCATGAGGCGCCAAGCAATCAAAAAATCACCCTGCTGATCGCCAATGTGCTTACTCCGAATCGCCAGGCGGATAAACTGCTCAGTATGATTGAGCAATACCAGCCCGATATTGTGCTAACGCTGGAGTCAGACCAGTGGTGGCAGGATCAACTAGATCAAGCGTTAGAGGATAAGTGGCCTAATAGCGTCAAAATTCCGCTCGATAATCTTTACGGCATGCATATGTACTCGCGACTAACCCTCAGCGAGACCGAGGTAAAGTGGCTGATTCAGGATGACATCCCCTCTATCCATACCTATGTCACGCTGGAAAGCGGCGACCGAATCCGCCTATATGCTCTTCACCCGCGTCCGCCAGCACCCAGTGAAAGCGAGAAGTCGCTCTGGCGCGATGCTGAACTACTGTTAGTTGGTAAGGAAATTCATCGCCACCCTTCTGCCACTCTGGTCGCTGGCGATCTAAACGATGTTGCTTGGTCGCGCACTACCCGACGCTTCTGCCGCATCAGCGGCATGCTTGACCCTCGTCGTGGCCGGGGCATGTTCAGCACGTTTCACGCTAACTACCCGGTCCTGCGCTGGCCGTTAGATCACGTCTTTGTCAGTGAGCACTTTACGCTGGACAGCATGCAGCGCTTGGATGCTTTTGGGTCTGACCATTTCCCTATTTTGGCCACACTCTGCTATCGCCCTACTCGCCAGAACGAGCATGAAACACCAGAAGCCAGTCAAGAAGAGCGCCAGGAAGCCAGCGAAACCATTGAAAAGGGCAAAGCGGAGACGCAGCAAACTTAACCGTTTTGCCCAATCGCTAGGCGTAGGATGGAATAGGTTACTCGGGCAGACCGCCTTGCGTTAATACAGTGGGATCAAGCAGGCGCTCTAGGGTGGCGCGGTCCAGGTCCGTTTCCTCTTCCGCGACATCGATAATCGGCCGTCCTGCTTGATATGCCTTTTTAGCAATCGCGGCGGCCGCGTTGTAGCCAATCACACTGTTCAGCGCGGTCACCAAAATCGGGTTACGCGCCAGCGGCACCTGCAGGTTATCTTCACGCACTTTGAAAGTTGCGATAGCACGCTCAGCCAACAGCTTGGCGGTATTACTCATCAGAGTAATTGACGTGAGCAGATTAAACGCCACCAGCGGCAGCATAACGTTAAGCTGGAAATTGCCGCTCTGCCCCGCCACTGTGATCGCCGTATCTAACCCCATCACCTGCGCCGCCGCCTGTGCTGCCGACTCGGGAATCACCGGGTTGACTTTGCCCGGCATAATAGAGCTACCCGGCTGCAGCGCTTCAAGCTCAATTTCACCCAGCCCGGCCAGCGGCCCCGAGTTCATCCAACGTAGGTCGTTGGCGATCTTCATCACCACGCAGGCGAAGCCTTTCAGCTGGCCGGATAATTCCACCGCAGCGTCTTGCGAAGCCAAGCTGGCAAAAAAGCTATCGTTAGGAACAAAAGAGAGGCCCGTTTGTTGGCTCAGTTCTTTCGCCATTAAGTCAGCAAAGCCCTCCGGCGCGTTAATCCCCGTACCCACTGCAGTTCCACCCTGGGCAAGGCGGCATAACCGCACCATCGCACTGTCAAACCGCTCAATGGCTTGCCCCACCTGACTAGACCACGCCCCTAACTCTTGATCCATCCGCAAAGGCATAGCGTCCATCAAATGGGTACGCCCGGTTTTAACGACATGGCTGAGTTCGTCAGCACGGCGATCAATGGTCGCTTGTAGCGCGACTAATGCAGGCTTCAGTGACTCATTCACGGCGATAGCGGCGGAGAGGTGGATCGCCGTCGGGATCACATCGTTACTGGATTGGCCCATATTAACGTGATCGTTAGGCGCCACCTCGACTCCTTCACGGCTAGCCAACGTCGCCAGCACCTCATTCACGTTCATATTGGTGGAGGTGCCCGAGCCAGTCTGGAAAACGTCAATGGGGAAATGGTCGTCATGCTGGCCATCAATCACCGCTTGTGCGGCTTTTTCGATAGCCTGCGCGCGCTCGGCATCTAATAGTCCTAGCTGGTGATTGCTACGAGCAGCCGCTAGCTTAATGCGTGCCACGGCATGCACAAATGCCACCGGCATGGGCGTTCCTGAGACGGGAAAATTATTAATGGCACGCTGGGTTTGGGCACCGTAAAGCGCCTTTGCCGGTACCTCAAGCTCTCCCATGCTATCTCGTTCAATACGCGTATCCATTCCACACTCCTGTTAAGTCATCAGCGGCATTTGAACTAACACCACTTCATTGATAACGATTCTCTCTACGCTTCAGCCTAGCCACCCCGCACGGTTTGGTAAACCACCAAGCTGGCTGGGCGCGTTTTCAAGGTTTATTTTGCCCAAATTGTTGCGCTGCACAAAACCGCTTGCTATGCTGCAATGCAAGATAACCCAGATCAGTAACGGTGCATTCCTTAGCTCGCCGTCGCTGATAAACGAATCGTCTTGGGTTTAGCTTAGCAGCCCACAGACCTTAGCAATGGCACAGGAGTGTTGATTATGCGTACCTTTAACACCAATGAAATGACTCAGCAGTTCGATAACCTGTTTATGGCTCCGGCACGTGCCTACATGAGCCTCAGCATCGACTATTCTGAAAAACTGCTAAACGCTCAGCTAGACGCTAACAAAGCCTATGTTGATACTGGCATTGCACAAATGCGCCAGCTGATGAGCGTTAAAGACGCTGAGGGCCTGCGCAGCTACATGGAAAGCCAGCAGAAAGTAGCCAAAGAGTTGGCTGAGCGCGTCAAAGGTGATGCAGACAAAGTGGTATCACTGCAGCAGGACTTCTTGCAGAAGAGCCAAAAGCTGACGGAAGATAACGTTAAGCAGGCACAAGCTACTGCCAGCAAAATGAGCAAAACTGCCTAATGTTGAACTGATCGCGAAAGCGATTCAGCAACTTAAAAGCGGCTAGATGACGCCCTTGCCAGCTCTCTGGCAGGGGCGTTTTACCAATTAAGCGCGGATTTCACGAAAGGAATGGTGAGTTTACGTTTCGCAGAGAGTGACGCTTGATCCAACGTTTCCAGCGCTCGACACAGCTCCCCTAACTCCCTTGGGCCACGATGCATAATGTAGCGCCCAACGTCATCCGGTAGTTGCATCCCGCGGACATTCGCACGCAGCTTTAAGGCGGCCAAGCGATCACTATCATCCATAGGATGTAGGTGAAACGTTACCCCCCAGGCAAGACGCGATGCCAAATCCGGTAGGGCTACTTCCAAGTGGCGTGGAGGCTTATTGGCGGCAATCAGTAATGCTTTGCCCGCATCCCGTAAGCGATTGAAGGCGTGAAATAGCGCTTCCTCCCAGCGCTTACGGCCTATCACATACTCAAGGTCATCAATCGCGACTAAATCAAGACGCTCAATATCCTCTAGCATCAGCGGGGGGAAATGACCTAAATCAGCCAGAGGTAAATAGAGCGCTCGTTTGTCTTGATCAGAGGCCGCATGGCAGGCCGCTTGCAAAAGATGGCTACGGCCACTGCCCGGCGCGCCCCATAGATAAAGAAACGGCTCTGAGCCAGGCATTAGCTGATGGCTTAAGTGGTCTACCAACGAAGCATTGGCACTGGATGCGTAGTAATTATTAAACGTAGCATCGTCACGCAGCCCTACCCCAAGCGGTAGCTGTGCCGGTACTCGGCTCATGATGACTCCCTTTTGTCGTCGCGACCCAGCTCATCATGCTGTGTTTGCTGTTCTAATGGTTCTGACCGTGCATCATACAGCGCACTATTTTTATAACGATCTTTTACTTCTCGCAGCAGCACCATAATCACCGCCGCCGCCGGAAGCGCTAACAACACCCCAGTTAAACCAAAGAGATGCCCACCCGCCAGTACGGCAAAAATAACTGCTACCGGATGCAGACCAATCTTATCGCCTAATAGCTTCGGCTGCAGCACCACGCTTTCAGCCACTTGCCCCAGACCAAACACGGCAATGACGCCTAATAGCGCCCACCACGTATCAAACTGAAACAGTGCCACCACCAGAGCAATTACTAGCCCGACGATAAAACCTAAAAATGGCACGATGCTCACTAGCCCAGAGAGCACACCAATCAGCAGGCCAAAGTTAAGCCCCAACAGGGTTAAACCCACTGCGTAGATAATACCCAAGCAAAGCATGACCAGCAGTTGACCGCGTAAAAACGAGGCTAATACCTCATCACAGCGACGTGCCAAGCGAAACGTATCGTCCACCCACTGGCGGGGTACTAGATTCGCCATATTGTTAAGCATGCGCTCCCAATCCAGCAGCAAATAAAACGTCACCACAGGAATCAGCGCTACATAGGTGACCCAAGAGACAAACGCCATGCCCGAGCGGCCAATCTGGCCTAACGCCTGGGCAACGTAACTACCCGCATCACGCCAGTTTTCAACCAGCGTTTCACGTACATTGCTCAGCTCGGAGGCGAGGTCATAGCCCGTCCACTCTTGCACCTGTGGAGCCAATACGCCTTCAATCCAGTTAAGCACGCCCGGGAGCGCTTCGCCCAGTTGCTTAATCTGTTGTACCACCAGCGGAATAAGAATAAGTAAGCTCAGCGCCAGAACAATCATCAGGACTAAAAACACGCTGCTGACTGCCCAAACACGCTTCATTCCCAGGCGTTGGAAATAATTGGTCAATGGGTCGGCCAAGTACGCCAATATCAACCCAGCAATAAAGGGCATCAGTACTGCATCGAGAAAGTAAACCGTGCCAACCAGCGCGACAAGTAGCGCAATTCCCCACCTTGAGTTTCTCATTCCACGCTCCTTCCTGGATATACGGTCAGCAGTAATGCTTGAATAGTAACAAAAGTTGCCCGCAGCGCACCTGATAACGCGTCACATCGATGCGACTTACGTCGCTGAGTGATACAATCGCACCCCGTTATTGCTCCGGCACTGGCTACTTGCCAGCACAATCGCATTGCAGCTTTGCATAGGCTTCACAGGACCTGTCATGACCGAGACCTCTCCCTCCCAGGCTACTCCCTCTCTCAGCTACAAAGACGCAGGCGTCGATATTGATGCCGGCAACGCCCTTGTTGATCGTATCAAGCACGTTGCCAAGCGCACATCACGCCCTGAAGTGATGGGTGGCCTTGGCGGTTTTGGCGCGCTGTGCGAGCTGCCCGCGGGTTATAAACAGCCGGTACTCGTCTCCGGCACAGACGGGGTGGGCACTAAACTGCGTCTGGCAATGGATCTTGGCAAGCATGACACTATCGGCATCGACCTGGTAGCCATGTGTGTGAATGACTTGATCGTGGCGGGTGCCGAGCCGCTACTTTTCCTGGACTACTATGCCACGGGCAAACTAGATGTGGATATTGCTGCCGACGTAGTGACCGGTATTGGCGCTGGCTGCGAGCTAGCAGGCTGTGCACTGGTAGGTGGTGAAACCGCAGAAATGCCCGGCATGTACGAAGGCAGCGACTACGACCTGGCCGGCTTCTGCGTTGGCGTCGTAGAAAAGTCAGAGATTCTCGACGGCAGCAAGGTGGCCGAAGGCGATGTGCTGCTCGGTCTGGCCTCCTCTGGCCCCCACTCCAATGGCTACTCGCTGATTCGTAAAATTCTTGAAGTCAGCAATGCTTCCCTGGAAGAAACCGTTGACGGCAAGCCACTAGGCGATGCCTTGATGGCCCCTACGCGCATCTATGTAAAATCACTGCTCTCCATGATGCGCGGCACCGACATTCCCGTACATGCCCTTTCGCACATTACTGGCGGCGGCCTGCTGGAAAATATCCCCCGCGTTCTACCAAACACCCTGGCAGCACACATTGACCTCACCAGCTGGCAGCGCCCTGAAGTGTTCAACTGGCTGCAGGCCAAAGGCAACGTCAACGAAACCGAAATGCACCGCGTACTGAACTGCGGTATTGGTATGGTCATCGTGGTGCCCGCAGATCAGGCAGCGAACGCTAAAGCGCACCTTGAGGCCCAGGGCGAGACCGTTTATCAAATCGGTCAGATTATTCATCGCCAGGACGAGGCGGTCGTACTCGACCACGCCCAAGCGAGCCACAACGCATGAGCAGCACCGACTACAGCAGCGACACCCTAAACGGCATGACGCCTGATCCTGTGGGCGCACGCCGCGTGGTGGTACTGATCTCTGGCAGCGGCAGTAATCTACAGGCGCTCATTGATGCTCAGCAGCATGACCGCTTGGGCGGTGAGATCGTTGCAGTGATCTCCAACGAGCCCGATGCCTATGGCTTGAAACGTGCCCATGAAGCTGGCATCGAAGCGGTAGTACTTCCCCATCGTGAATATGATAGCCGCGATGCTTACGATGGCGCGCTGATCAAGGTAATAGAACGCCACGAGCCAGACGTTATCGTTCTAGCGGGCTTTATGCGCATTCTAACACCGCGTTTTGTACAGCGTTTCTTGGGGCGGATGCTTAATATTCACCCCTCACTGCTGCCGGCTTACCAGGGCTTGAACACCCATGCACGCGCATTAGCTGATGGCGCCTCGCACCACGGCTGCAGCGTACACTTTGTCACTGAAGAGCTCGATGGCGGTCCCGTTGTGCTGCAAGCGGAGCTGCAGGTTAACCCAGATGACACGGTGGAGACGCTAAAGGAGAAAGTCCACGCGCGCGAGCACCTGATCTTCTCGATTGCGGTGCAGTGGTTCCTGGAAGGACGCCTGCAGTACAACGCAGAGGGTGCCACCATGGACGGCCACCCGCTTCCGCCGTACGGCATGCGCCTCTCCCATGCGGATGCCGCTGAAGAGCTGGATGAAGAGATCGACGACGCCTAATTTCTCAGAAGAGCCTCCGTTAAAAAAAGCCTTGCCGCAGTGATGCGGCAAGGCTTTTTTAGTAGCACAGAAGGCGTATTAGGTACGCGGCAACGTCACGCCACGTTGGCCCATGTACTTACCACCCCTATCTTTATAAGAGGTTTCACACACCTCATCCGACTCCAGGAAGAGCATCTGGGCGACGCCTTCATGGGCATAGATCTTCGCGGGCAGGTTGGTGGTGTTGGAGAATTCCAGCGTCACGTGTCCTTCCCACTCAGGCTCCAGCGGCGTCACGTTGACGATGATGCCACAGCGCGCGTAGGTGGATTTGCCCAGACAAATGGTCAGCACATTACGCGGGATGCGGAAATACTCCACCGTCCGCGCCAGCGCAAAAGAGTTTGGCGGAATGATGCAAACATCGCCCTTCACATCGACAAAGCTTTTGTCGTCGAAGGCTTTAGGGTCAACAATCGCCGAGTGAATGTTGGTAAATACCTTAAACTCATCGGCGCAGCGTACATCGTAGCCGTAGCTGGAAGTGCCATAGGAGATCACCCGCTGGTCGTTCACATAGCGTACCTGCTCTGCCTCGAAAGGCTCGATCATGGCATCGCTTTGCGCCATCCGGCGAATCCACTTGTCTGATTTAATGCTCATCGGTTACTTCATCACTCGCTAAAAGAAATCGTAGGGCCGCCGCTTTGGCTAGCACTGACGGACTGCGCTACTTGGCTGGCAATCTCGGCAAAGGTACGGCTAACGGCACTGTCTGGCTCGGAAACCACGCTTGGGCGTCCAGAATCTGCCAGCTCGCGAATCGACAGGGTCAGCGGCAAACGTCCCAACACGGTAGTGTCGTACTCCTCTGCAATACGATCGCCACCGCCAGTGCCAAAAATAGCGGCTTCATGGCCGCACTTCTCGCAGTGGTACAGGCTCATGTTCTCCACCACGCCCAGCACTGGCACGTTCACTTTGCGGAACATTTCGATGCCTTTACGGGCATCCAATAGCGCGATGTCCTGTGGTGTCGTGACGATCACAGCACCAGATACCGGCACTTTCTGCGCCAGCGTTAGCTGGATGTCACCCGTGCCCGGCGGCATATCGATCAGCAGAAAATCCAGGTTATCCCACTGAGTTTGGGTCAGCATTTGTTGAAACGCACCCACCACCATCGGGCCACGCCACACCATGGCATCCCGCGTGTTAACCATAAACGCCATCGACATGGCCTGAATACCGTGGGCTTCCAACGGCAGAAACTTATTATCTGCCGCCGCCTGAGGACGCACACCCTCTTCTACACCCAGCATTTGTGCCTGGCTGGGGCCGTAAATATCTGCATCCAAAACGCCTACACGATAGCCCTGTGCAGACAACGCCAGCGCTAAATTGACGGTCACGGTGGATTTACCAACGCCACCTTTGCCGGATGCCACTGCCACAATATGTTTTACACCATCCATCAATGGCACTCCCGTTGTTTGTTTATCGTGAACATGGCGTGAATGATACTCCTCAGCGGTCTATTTCTAAACCAACAAACAAAAGCGGATGTGGGAAACCACCCCACATCCGCTAAAGGAGTTATCAACCCCCGGAAGCCACGGCGCCGTGCTTAGTTGCTGCTTGGCTGGCTCTCTTCAGCCGCTTGGGCATCTTCGCTCTCTGCATTGTTGTCATCACCAGCGCTATCTTCTTGGTCCTGGCCTTCCTGATTTTGCTGATCTTGTTGGTTTTGCTGTTCACCCGTTAGGCTGGGCACCTCACCAGAGGCAGCATCTTCTACGTTTAAACGCTCATCCAGCGCAGAGAGTTCATCGCGCCACTCGCTCAACTGCGCTTCTAAACGTGCTAGCTGCTCTTCACGGGTTTCGATATCGCTCTCGACCTTAGCCACTTCATCGCGACCGATATCCAGTGCCACCATCAGGTCGTCCATTTCAGTGCGAACCTGCTCTAGGCTTTGCTGCTCTTCTTCGCGCAGCTGAGTTAAAGAGTCCACTTCTGATTGCAGCGAGTCACGCTCTTCAACCACGTTATCGCGCTCATCCTGCAAGGTTTGCAGCTCGCTCTCCTGGGCAGCAATTTCCTCTTCAAGCGTCGCTAAGCGCTCATTGGCATCCGTCACTTGGGCTTCAAGATCGCTTAGCTTGGTTTCAGCGGCGCCTAGCTCTTCAACAGCTTGCTGACGCTGCTCTTCAGCTTCCTGACGAGCAGACTCTGCCTGCTGACGAGCGTCCTCGGCACTTTGACGAGCTTCTTCAACCTGCTGAAGCGACGCCTCCGCCTCATCGCGCTCACTTACCACTTGCTCACGCTCTTCACGAAGCGACTGCAACTCGCTTTCGGTGCTAGCAAGCTGCTCTTCCAAAGCAGTGACTTCCTGCTGCAGCGTTTCACGCTGGCTTTCTAACTCTTCAAGACGAGACTGTACGCTGCTGACATCTCCCTGAGCAGACTCAAGGCTGGCGGTTGCCTCTGCTTGCTGCTGCTCTAAAGACGCCATTTCATCGCGCATCGCGGTCAAATCAGTTTCGGCCTGCTCTACTTCCGACAGGCGCTGGCTGAGCTCAGTATTCTCTTGCTCAACGCTGGCGAGCTGCCCTTCAAGCGCCTCTACACGCTCCTGGTGGGTGCCTGAATTGGATTGCGCCATAATGGCCCAGATCACCGCAATGGCTGCAATACCGGCAATACCTTTGACCCGGTTATCCTTAAACAGCGTTTTCATATCCGGCTTGTGGCCTGGCGTGTACTGATCTGAACGGTTTTCTTCTGACATGCTGCGCCCCTCTTTTTGCTTGGCTACTGGCGTTAGCAGCGTTAGTGGCAAGTAGCACGATAAGTGAATGATCGTTTTTTAAAAGTGCTCTTTACTAGCATACACAGACAATTACATAACGCCACCCGGCTTGGCTCTCAAAACGCTCAACCATCTGTTAAACGCGCATGCTTACCCTCTGAAAAACCAACTGCTGTTCCGCTATCAGTCTCAAACCATGAAAGCGTCCGGTGCAGCGATACCACGCTACCAATTATTAACAGCGTGGGTGGCTTAATGTCACCTGCTAAAAAGCCATCCGGCAAATGCTGTAGTGTGCCTATGTGGGTTCGTTGCTGTTGTGTAGTGCCTTGCTCAATCAGTGCAAGAGGTGTTGCTGGGTTTAAACCATGAGCAATCAGCTCCTGACAGATCAACGTGAGATTGCTCAACCCCATATAAAACACCAGCGTTTGGCCAGGCTGAGCTAAGGTGGGCCAATCTAGGGTAAATTCGCCATGCTGAAGATGTCCGGTCACAAACCGCACCGACTGCGCATGGTCGCGATGCGTCAACGGAATGCCCGCATAAGCTGCACATCCGGAAGCGGCGGTAATGCCAGGCACTACCTCAACGGGCACATTAGCGGCGACCAGCGTTTCAAGCTCTTCACCACCGCGCCCAAAAATAAATGGATCACCGCCTTTCAGGCGTACCACCTGCTTTCCTTGCCTAGCCCACTCTACCAGCGATTGATTGATATCCTCCTGCGGGACGCTATGGGAGGAGCGCGCTTTGCCCACGTAGTGGCGCGCGGTCTCTGCGGGTAACAGTGCCAAAATTTCATCGCTAACCAAGCGGTCATACAGCACGACTTCCGCACTCAAAAGTCGTTTGTAAGCCTTTAACGTTAATAAATCAGGGTCTCCTGGGCCAGCCCCTACCAAGCTAACGCGCCCCTGGGAACGCGGCGCCGCTTCAGATGCTGTTGCCGTAACGGCGCCCGTATGTAATTTCTGCGTAACCAAAGCGACCACCAAATAGAATTAAAATATTTTTTAATATTTCAAAAAAAGAATAAAAAGCATAATCCGCCCCAACTTTTGCCATTTTTACGGCAAAACAACAAAAATGGAATAGATGAGAAATTTTTAATTACCAAAAAATATTAAAAAAGATGAATTGTCAGCAAAAGCTTACATATTGTTTACGATTTTACCGCTAATCTTCACGGCTAAATTACAACAGGCATAAAATTGGAGATTCACGCATGCCCGTGAATGATGCACCTGTACCTCCTGTAGCCATACCTCAAAGTGCTGATACCTTAGTTCCACATATCCCTGGGGTGCTTTTTCAATTCTATCGCTCCCATAGCGGCCATATGCACTTCCCTTACCTAGAGGGCGGCGGCATGGCGCTTGCTTATGTTGACAGACAGCAGCTAGCGACCGATGCAAGCCAACTAATCGAGCAGTTAACAGGTAATGATCACCCTAAGGTGATGTCAGCCATTGAGCGCTCTGCGCGCTGGATGCTGCCGTTAAATACGCGTTTCAGGCTGCCCTTTCCTAAAGCAAAACCGCACTGGATCGCCGTTAGCGCTAACCCCGAGCCAATGGAGACGGGGGTACGCTGGAACGGCATTATGCTGGATATTACTGACCAAGTGCTGGAAGAGCTTCGCTTGCGCAAACTAAGCGATACCGACCCGCTGACCGGCCTACCTAATCGGCGCAAACTGATGGGGCAATTAACCCACCTCACATCGCTGAGCACACGCCACGGTACGCCGCTTTCGATCATGATGATCGATATCGACCACTTCAAACGGCTCAACGACCGCTGGGGTCATCTACAAGGTGATAGCGTTCTTGAAC
The DNA here is from genome assembly GCF_056857635.1 of Vreelandella sp. L-15. Taxonomy (NCBI): domain Bacteria; kingdom Pseudomonadati; phylum Pseudomonadota; class Gammaproteobacteria; order Oceanospirillales; family Halomonadaceae; genus Vreelandella; species Vreelandella sp. L-15. The sequence continues at coordinate 27,923 of NZ_JBSXNN010000068.1, forward strand.
AGCTAGCCGATGTGACGCAGTCACTGCTTCGCTGTGAAGATATGGTGGCAAGGCTAGGGGGTGAAGAGTTTATGGTAGTGCTGCCGCTTACCTCGCTGCAGCAATGCCATAAGCTTGCCGACCGTTTACGCCACACCATTGCAGACTACGATTTTGGCATTGGCCAGGGTAACGTCACACTCAGCATTGGCGTGGCTGAATATCGTTGCGGAGAGCCACTGGTGAGCCTGATCGAACGGGCCGATCGAGCGTTATATAGTGCAAAGGATGTTGGTCGTGACTGTGTCTGCCTTCTACCCTGATAGATAAGTCAACCCTGGAGACTAACACTATGACATCTCTTGCTCAGTCGCAGTGCGAACCCTGCAGCGGTAGCGCTATACCGCTCTCTTATGACGCATGCCAAGCGCATCTTAAGGCGCTTCCAGAGTGGCAGATTATCGAGCACGATGGCATCATGAAGCTGACGAGACAATTTACGTTTCGTAATTTTGCTGATGCGCTAGCGTTTAGCCAGCGTGTTGGTGATGTCGCAGAGCAGGCTGGCCATCACCCAGTATTGGTGACCGAGTGGGGCAAAACCACGGTGACGTGGTGGTCCCATAAAATAAACGGCCTGCATCTTAATGACTTCATTCTTGCCGCCAGAACCGACGAGGTAGCCGAATAAATGTTTGAGCAAATTGAGCGAGTCCCTGGAGATGCCATTCTCGGGCTGATCGAAGCTTTCAAAAAAGATACCAACCCGCAGAAAGTGGACCTTGGTGTTGGTGTATACCGCGACGCCGCTGGCAACACGCCGGTCATGCGCGCCGTCAAGGAAGCAGAAGCTCGCCTGCTCAAGAATGAAACCACCAAAACCTACATTGGCTCCCACGGTGCACCCGCTTATGGCGATGTCGTTCTGCCGATGGTATTGGGCGCTGACTCTGCGGTGCTAAAAGCCAACCGCGCCAGCGCTACCCAGTCCCCTGGCGGCACCGGTGCCTTACGTCTGGCAGCCGACTTTATTGCCAGCCAACTGCCAGGTAAAGGCATTTGGGTCAGCGACCCCACTTGGCCGAACCACCACGGTATTTTCACCGCTGCCGGCATTGAACTGCATAAGTACCCCTATGTAGATGCCGACAACCGTTTAGATTTTGATGGTATGTTGGCCGCGCTGAAAAAGATCCCCGAAGGCGATGTAGTGGTATTGCATGCCTGCTGCCACAACCCGACCGGTTTTGATCTTTCTCAACAGCAGTGGCAAGAAGTGCTGGCGGTACTGAAAGAGCGCCATTTGTTGCCACTCGTCGACTTCGCTTACCAAGGTTTCGGTGAAGGCCTTGATGAAGACGCCTATGGCGTTCGCCTGCTAGCTGAAAACCTGGATGAAGTGATCATCACCAGTTCCTGCTCCAAGAACTTTGGTATTTACTGTGAGCGCACGGGCTGCTTGATTCTGGTCGCTAAAGACGCCGAGCAGATGGAGAACGTTCGCTCCCAGGTGGCTATTGTCGCCCGTGAAAACTACTCTAACCCGCCAGCCCACGGCGGTGCGATTGTCAGCGAGATTTTGCATGATGCAGAGCTTTCTGCCATGTGGCGCGAAGAGCTGACCGAAATGCGTGACCGGATCAACACGCTGCGTCGTGACTTCGTTGATGCGCTGAAGCCTTACGGTCTCGATGAGAAGTACGCCTGCGTTGCCGAGCAGCGCGGTATGTTCTCTTACACCGGCCTCACGCCCGAACAGGTAGATCGTCTGCGCGACGAGTTCGGCATATATATGGTGCGCTCTGGCCGCGCGAACGTGGCAGGCTTCTCCCATGAAAATCTGCCCTACCTCGCCAAAGCCATTGCTTCGGTTAACGACTAACCAACGGCATACCCTATCCACGCCCAGGCCAAGCGCCTGGGCGTTTTTGTTGGTAACAACTGGCTATTTCGAAAAGCCATAAGATTATCAACCCCTTGGCAAATGTTGTGTACAATTGCGCGTTCGCCGCCAATTCCGACGAGCAGCCGCGTTTGCTGTGATAGCCGCAGGCTTCTCGTTTGTCGGCTTAATGCATGCGCCCAAACTCGCTTTTAACGCCGCGCCGGAATTTGTGATGGGCTACTTAGCCATGGCCCTGCTGTTTACGTACTTCTCGTTCCAAGAAGCCCCCTATAAACGCTAAGCTAGCCTGACGCTCCCGCCTGCCGATGCGGGCGGGAGAGGATACGCTTCAGCAAGACCCAGGCCGTTAGCCCGGCCAGTAAATTGCCGATAGCTGCACCAGCAGCGAGGCCCGTCCAGCCAAATAGCGCTGCCCCTAGCCATAAACAGGGCAGGTAGCAGATAAACAGCCGCGCACTAGAAAGCAGCATTGCCCTAAGCGGCCACCCCAGCGCATTACCCGCCGATACGACCAGCATGCACACTCCAAGTGCTGCGTAGCTTGGCAGCATAAAGCGAATCAGCAGAGCAAGTTCACTCTGCACCCCTGGATTGCCCGCCAAGGCCATGGCCACCCACGGCGACGCTAACGCCAGCAGCACGCCAAGGCTTAGCTGCCAGATCACGGCCACTTTTAATGCTAGGCGCATAAGCTGCTGAATTTGCCCCCAATCCCCCGCGCCATAACAGCGCCCCAGCCAAGGGGGCAACGACATGGTCATGGCAAGAATCACCATCAGCGATAGCGTCTCAAGGCGACTCGCTAACCCCCACGCCGCTACTTGGGTGTCGCCTAAGCCCGCCACTGCGGCAATGGCAAGCATTGCCGCCAGCGGCGGCATTAACTGGCTGACCATCGCGGGAGCGGCAATGCCTGTAAAAGGCCGCCATGAGCGCACAGCTTCTTGCCCAATATCATCCATTGTCGCCCACTGACAGCGCCGCAATTTAGCCCCTGTTAGCAACAGCCCAACGGAAAACGCCACGGCAGTCGCCCACGCTGCCCCCGGAAGCCCCCAACCTTCCCAGCCACCTACACCAAAAATAAACAGCGGATCGAGCGCTAGGTTGATCAGGCTACTGAGCACCATCATCTTGCCGGGCATGCGTGTATCACCGTGAGCACGAAAAACGCTATACATAAAGTAAAGCAGCGCCCCTAACCAGGCAGAAAATAGCTGAGGCCCCCAGTAGGTACGAATATACGTCAGCGCCGTTTCGTCCGCCCCCAACAGCTGAAAGAGCGGCACCTGAAGCAGCCATAACGCCACTGCCAGTACGGCAATCACCGCCCCACCAGCAATCAGCACTAGACTTGAGAGCCGCTTGGCCCTCGCCTGCTCTCCTGCTCCTAATGCTCTGGAAATCAGCGCGGCGATGGCAATGCCCATTCCCACTTGTATACCAATGATCAAAAACGACAGAGGAAAGGTAAACGACTGAGCCGCCAGCGGCGCAGTGCCTAAACGTGCGATAAACGCACTATCCACAAGCTGAAAACCCAATAGCGCCAGCACACCAATGGCCATCGGCCACGTTTGCCGCCATAGGGTTATCGCCAACTCGCGTTGTTGCATGACAGCTGCCAAAAACTGACTCCTTAACATCATAAATGTAGGAATACTAAACGCAAAAAAACGCCACCACCCGTTAGGGTGGCGGCGTTTTTAAACCGTATCGCTTACTGGCGAATACCTTCAAACGTCACGTACAGCTCAACTTCGTGCATAACTTCCGGGAAATCGCTCATGTTAATACCGAAATCGCCGAGGGTAAGCATCGTGCTGCCTTCAAAACCTGCACGGTAATTGCCCCAGGGGTCTTCACCTTCGCCCATCAGGGTTACCGGCATTTCGATCACTTGAGTCTGACCATGCAGCGTTAGCTCACCGGTCACAACGCCTTCATTGTCGCCGGTAGATTCAAAACCGGTAGAAGTAAACGTCGCCGTGGGGAATTCGCTGGCATTCAGGAAGTCACCACTCAAGATGTGACGGTCACGCTCAGCATGATTACTGGTCAGACTATCAATTTGAACTTCCATTTCGACAGAAGAAGCGTCCAGATCGTCAGCATCGTAAGAGAACTGGCCGTCAAACTCTTCAAAGCTGCCCAGGATGTAGGAGAAGCCCAGGTGGTTAATTTTGAATTGAACGAAGGCGTGCTGGCCTTCCGTATCAATCTGGTAGTCCGCTGCCTGTGCTTGGCTCAAAGGAACCATCGCCGCTGCCGCTACGGCTACTGCCATTACGCTTTTCTTCATCATTATTTCCATCTCCTTTCTTTCCTTTATGGGCACTGTCGGCATTGCCTCTACCTTACCCGACAGCGTTCAAAAATTGTCACCCAGCAATCAGAGGCTGGTTCGGCTATAGCGGGGGTTTACCATCCGACTCAGCGTTGTATGACGATACCGGTAGTGATGTACTAACGCTGCCAGGGCATGACCACCCGCCAACAGCATTAGCGCAATCGCGCTATACCAATGAACCTCCCCCGCAAGGCTTGCCTGATTCGGCAGATCGTACAGCACCGCAGGAATCTCAAACCATCCAAACACGCTAATACCGCGGCCATTCGCTGTGGAAATCAAATAGCCACTGGTCAGCACAAGCAGTAATAGTACATAAAGCGCTATATGGCCCAGGTGAGCAGCAGCTTGCTCTAAGCGGCTGCCTTCTCCCGCAGGCGTGGGCTGAGCAAAACGCCATATTAAGCGGCCTACGGTCGCCAGTAGTAACAAAATACCTATCGAGCGATGAACCCAGGGGCCTTGGTTATACCAAGGATCGTAATAACCCAATCCGGTCATCCACCAGCCCAAAATAAACAACCCAATGATCGCCAGGGCACTGAGCCAGTGAAAAAGAATACTAATGACACCCCAACCGCTGCGTGTGTTCCGCAACATCCTTGATTCCCCATATAAAACTGCCCGCAAGGGTCTGCCCGCTCGTTTCGTAATGAGCATACCGTTTCACCGGCAAAAACTCTGCTGAAAAAAGCAGAATACATCGTTCGTAAAAACCATTGGTTATGTCGCTAATGACTCTGATGCTTCTTCACAAATTCTCCACGACATGTTCCAAGCCTAGCATCTTAGACGAAAGTTTAAAAAATCGAACAAACCCAGCAATTTTAATCAATTTTACTATTTGTTTAGCGCACTTATTATTAGCGCACTTTCTGACACGACACATCACAACGCTTTTAAACGAATCCACTATCTATAGAGAGTATGACCCATGAAAAAATTGACCCTTATTTCCGCTATCGCCCTAACATTGACCTCTACAGCGGCTCTAGCCGAACAAGGCTCTGCTGAGCTCAATGAAATCGTTCAGGCCAGCTCTTCTGTGAACCACAGCACAGAAAGCTTAAACCTGACGCCCGCTGATCTGACGCGTGTAAACGGTGATGCTGCTAAAAACACCGTTATCGAGCCTAGCTCTGAAGCGCGTCACTCAAACAGCAACAATGACCAGATTGCGCAGTCTGACCTGCCGCATCGCAACGCCTCCTAAGACAGGTAAGCGCTGCTGTCCAACGCAGAAACGCTTAGCTCCTTAGATGACAAAAACCCACCTCACGGTGGGTTTTTTATTTAGCTTGAACCAATGTTCCTTACTGGGCGGCTAGTACATCTAGGCCTCGTGCCAAGTCACGCTGAATATCTTCCTGACTTTCAAGCCCAACGGCCACACGAACCAAGCCCGGCGAAATGCCTGCCGCCGCTTTCTGTGCGTCCGAGAGACGGCCATGCGTGGTGGTTGCCGGATGAGTAATAGTGGTTTTTACATCACCTAAGTTCCCGGTAATGGAAAGCATCCGCGTGGCATCAATGACCTGCCAAGCGCCCTCTTGCCCACCTTTCACCTCAAAACCGAGCACCGCACCAAAGCCCTGCTGCTGCTGTTTCGCTAACACATGTTGAGGATGTGCTTCCAGCCCGCTGTAGTAGACGCGATTGACGGCCGGATGCTGATCTAGCCAGAGCGCCAGTGCCAGTGCGTTTTCACAGTGCGCTTTCATACGCAGTGAGAGGGTTTCCAAGCCTTTGGTGAAAATCCACGCATTAAACGGGCTCATGCAAGGTCCACAGGTGCGCACGACACCAAAAACTTCTTCCATCACGTCATGCTTGCCTACCACGGCTCCGCCTACTGCGCGTCCCTGACCATCCAGATATTTCGTGGCAGAGTGAATGACCAAGTCCGCACCTAGCGCGATAGGCTTTTGCAGTGCGGGGGTCAAAAAGCAGTTATCAATGGCGAGCAGTGCACCGCTACGCTTGGCGAGCGCCGCCAGCGCAGGGATATCCGCCACTTCGGAAAGCGGGTTTGAAGGCGTTTCAGCAAACAGCAGCTTAGTCTTAGGGCTGATCGCCTCTTCCCACGCGGCCAAGTTGGAAAGCTCCACATAGCGCGTTGTGATACCGAACTTGCCCAGATACTTATCAAACAGGCTGACCGTGGAGCCAAATAGCGAACGAGACGCCACAATCTCATCGCCTGCCGACAGCAGTGCCAGCGCCGTTGAGAGAATGGCTGACATGCCAGAGCTAGTCGCCACGCAGCGTTCACCACCTTCAAGCGCCGCTAGACGGCGCTCGAAAGTATGTACGGTAGGGTTCGTAAAGCGCGAGTAAACATTGCCTGGCTCTTTACCACCAAACTTGCGTGCCGCCTCGGCAGCACTCTCGTACACAAAGCTTGATGTGGGAAAAATGGGTTCCGAGTGCTCCTGCTCAAACGTGCGGTGGTGGCCCGCGCGAATAGCAAGCGTCTCAAGCGACCACTCATCCTGATGGCTATCTTCGTGCATGGCAGAGCCCCTTATTCCAAACGCGATTTCAAAATGCTAATTATTGCACCACATACACATTTCTCCTGCGGGCCACTTGGGCACCGCAGGTAGCGTGACACTTAATCGTCCAGATCGTCGTCTTGATTATGCATATCGACCAGCGCGTGGTCACCCGCGCTCTGATCTTTTACTGCATCGTTACGGCTGGCTTCCAAGACGGCCAAATACGCATCGTCAATGTCGCCAGTGACGTAGTTACCGTCAAATACTGAACAGTCGAAGGCTTCCATGTCAGGATTTACTTCGCGGCAGGCGTCTTTTAGATCTTCCAGATCCTGATAGAAGATGCGGTCGGCACCGATCAGCTGCCCAACTTCCTCTTCAGTACGACCATGGGCGATCAGCTCAGACGCCGCAGGCATATCAATCCCATAAACGTTGGGGTAGCGAACGGGCGGCGCGGCAGAGGCAAAGTAAACCTTACGCGCACCAGCATCTCGCGCCATCTGAATAATCTGTTTGCAGGTGGTACCTCGTACGATGGAGTCATCCACTAGCAGTACATTCTTGCCTTTGAACTCCACATCAATGGCGTTCAGCTTTTGGCGTACCGATTTTTTACGCTGGGTTTGACCCGGCATAATAAAGGTACGGCCAATGTAGCGGTTCTTCATAAAGCCTTCGCGGTAGGTCACGCCGAGATGCTGAGCCATCTCTAGAGCGGAAGTACGCGAGGTATCGGGAATTGGAATAACCACATCGATATCGTGATCCGGCCACTCGCTCAAGATGCGATCACCCAGCTTACGACCCATCTGCATCCGCGTGCCGTAAACGTAAGCACCGTCCAGGATAGAGTCAGGACGCGCCAGATAAACATGCTCAAAAATGCACGAGCGTAGCTGTGGGCGATCTGCACATACCTGGGTGTGTACTTGCCCCTGCATATCAACAAAAATCGCTTCGCCGGGGCCAAGGTCGCGTTCCAGCTCGAAGCCACCCACGTCCAGGGCCACCGACTCAGAGGCAATCATCACCTCTTGGCCATCAGCATCCTGACGGGTACCAAACACCACCGGACGAATGCCGTGGGGGTCACGGAACGCCACCATACCAAACCCATTAATAATCGCGACCGCCGCGTAGCCGCCTTTGCAGCGCCGGTGCACTCTACGAACCGCATCGAAAATATCCTCAGCTTCCAGGTGCAGTCCCTGTTTGCCCAGTTCGTGGGCGAACACATTCAGCAGCACTTCAGAGTCGGAGCTGGTATTGATGTGGCGAAGATCCGTGGAGAACAGCTCCTGCTTCAACTGCTCTGAGTTGGTCAGGTTACCGTTGTGGGCCAGCGCAATGCCGTAAGGAGAGTTAACGTAGAAAGGCTGTGATTCTGCCTCACTGGAGGAGCCAGCTGTCGGATAGCGAACATGACCAATGCCCAGGTTGCCTTTCAGGCGTGCCATGTGGCGAGTATGGAAGACGTCACGAACTAAGCCGTTACTCTTGCGCAGTAGGAAGCGTCCCTCGTTCCAAGTCATCATTCCGGCAGCGTCTTGGCCCCGATGCTGAAGTACGGTCAGGGCATCGTAGATTCCCTGATTTACTGCCTGCTTGGCCAGAAGGCCCACTATACCGCACATTCCAGTTACCTCGCTTTAATACCATGGCTTACTGACGCAAGCCCGTACGTTCATCAAACTGACAAGCACTGGCGCTGGAAGCAGCACCAGCGGAGAATTTTCTGGCAGTTCCCGTTACTCAACTTCAGGGGCGCTGCTGGAGGGTAGCGTCGGCTGTGGGCGACGCAGTTCAGGTAGCGAAATATCGCGCAGCGACTCAGGCGGTGTCGGCAGCTCCCGCTCCCATTGGTCTAGCTGGCTGACCGCCCAATCGCGAAGCTCAATAAAGGTTGGCCGTAACGATGCTTGCTGCCAAGCCTGGAGCTCAGCCAGCGGCGTTAGGGTAATCAACACAGTAGCCACTAACAGAATCACCGCCCCGCGGGCTATCCCAAAGGCAGCACCTGCAAATCGATTCAACAACCCCATGCCAACCCATTCAACGGCCGCATGCACCACGCGAATAACAATGCCACATAACAGAATGACGGCAAAAATCACCAGAGCAAATGCCAGCACTAAGCGTGCATCAAAGCTCTCAATAAAGCCGCTCATTAACTCTGCAACGGGCTCCGCCAAAACACGTGCGACCATTAACGCAACGACCCAAGCAGCTAAGCCAAGCGACTCGCGCACGAAACCGCGCACAAAGCCCGCCAGCATCGAAAGCCCAAGAACGGCTAAAAACAGCGCATCAATCCAGGTCAATGCCATCGTTAATCTCTTACTCGAACAAGCAAACCCTGCACATTAATACGCTGTTTGATAAGCGCCATCGCTGCCTCACCATCCTCAGACGTGGCGTAAGGGCCTACTAATACAGTAGTCAGATTGTTATCACGGGCGCGCTGAAACACGCTAAAACCTTCACCGCTTAGCTGGTCGCTAATACGCTGGGCATTGGCGGTATCACCAAAGCTGCCCACCTGGACTGCCCACTCACCCTGCTGCTGAGCAGAGGGTGCTACGGAGGCACTGCTATTGCGGCTCTCATTCGCTGCGACCAGCGCGGCAATGGGGTCTTCTTGCGGCGGAGAATCCGGTTCACGGCTGGGCTGCGAAGGCGCTTGTTGGCTAGGCTCGGCAGCAGCAGTTTGCGACGATGAACCTTCATCAGAACTAGAGCTCGCTACTTGATCTGTTTGTGGCGCTCGAGGTATTTCCTCTATCGGCTCATTCAGCGCTTCATCGGTAAGGACAGGTGACGACGGTGCAGGTGTATCAATGGTGTCAGGCATGTCAGGCACGGGCACATCTTGACGCTCCACATCCATAGGCTGTTCGATCACAAAGGTGGGCTGAGGGCGCTCTTCCCGAGGTGCGGGGTCGCTCATCAACCAAGGGACAACGATGGCCAGTAGCGCCAGCAGTATCACGATGCCACTAATGCGTTCCGTTTTACCGTATTTCATATCCCTCTCCATCAAGCTTAGCGTGCCCGCGGCGCTGCTTGCGGCAGTGGCATGGCCAGTAACTCAGCTACCGTGAAGAATGAGCCGGTGGCCAGCACGCGGTCCTCTGGGGCTAGCTGCTTGGCAAGCTTGGCAACCCCCGCTGCGGGGGAGTCGGCGCAATAATACACGTGTCCGCCCAGCGACGTAATACGTTTGGCTAACTCGTCTGCAGAACGGCCACGCTCACCTTCAAGGGTAACGCACACCCAGTCCGTGATACTTGGCAAAAGCGCCTGAATCACACCGTCGGCATCTTTGTCGTTAAGCATACCAATCAACGCCCACTGACGACCCCCTTTGGGTGGTGCGGGCAAACGGCGGGCCACGTAGTGTGCCGCATGAGGGTTATGCCCTACGTCCAAACACCACTGCCCTACCCACTGCATTCGCCCGGAGAGCGTTACCGTACGCAGCGCTTTGCGCACCGTGTTTAACTGCAAAGTGACACCCGCTAAGGCCAGCGCTTGAAGCGCCGTGGCGGCATTATCAAGTGGCAATCCAGGGTCTGGTAAACCATCCAGCGAAAGTGTACTGCCATCGGCATTAAGGCCATGCCAGCACCAGGGGTTGCCTACCGTCTCACCAGCGCTATGACTGAAGGCGGTGCCTAGTGCGTAGCTATGGGCTGCTATCGCTATTGCTGATTCCAACACGCTTGGCGGAAGCGACTGGCTACCTAGCACAGCGGGTTTTAGCGGGCGAAAAATACCCGCCTTTTCTCGCCCGATCTGTTCAAGATCGTTGCCTAGAAAATTCGCGTGATCAAGCGCAATCGTGGTCACGATAGCCACGTCCGCGTCAATAATATTCACCGCGTCTAAACGGCCGCCCAGCCCCACTTCCAGAATCGCAATATCCAATGTGGCATTAGCCAAGCACCACAGCGCACACAACGTGCCAGCTTCGAAATACGTGAGGCTAATTGAAGGCTCTTGTAAACGGGCGTTTTCTACTTGCTGAAAGCCTTCCACCAAACGCTGATCGCTGGCTTCCCGGCCATCCACCGTCACGCGTTCGTTGTAACGCAGCAAGTGCGGAGAGGTATAAGTACCCGCCCGTAACCCGTGGGCACGAGCGACAGCATCTATCATGGCAAGGGTAGAGCCCTTGCCATTGGTACCTGCTACCGTGATGACCTGTTTCGCGATGGGGCGCTCTAGCAACCCCATACGCTTGGCCACCAGAGAAACACGCTCCAGCCCCATATCGATCCCTACGGGATGCAGGGTTTCAAGGTGATGAAGCCATTCGACTAAGGTATTAGGCATTGCGTGAAGCGTCATCGCTCGTCGCGTGACGAGAATCGGCTTGAGCAGATGTCTCTGCCGCTTCCGCTAGCTGCTCTTCATTGGCCACCGGCTCAACCACCTCAGCCTCGGGCAGATCACCTTCAGCCGGGTTAGCGCTTTGATGTGTCAGCTTACGCAGCACGCCACCCACGCGGGCACGCATATCGTGGCGGTGAACAATCATGTCCACCGTGCCGTGCTCTAGCAGGAACTCACTGCGCTGGAAGCCTTCCGGCAGCGTTTCACGCACGGTTTGCTCAATAACACGGGGGCCAGCAAAACCAATTAGCGCGTTGGGCTCGGCAATATTTAGGTCGCCCAACATCGCCAAGGAAGCCGAAACACCACCAAACACGGGGTCAGTCAGCACCGAAATATAGGGCACGCCCGCCTGCTTGAGTTTCTCAAGGGCCGCTGAGGTTTTCGCCATCTGCATCAGCGAGAACAGCGCTTCCTGCATACGCGCACCACCCGAGGCAGCAAAGCAGACCAACGGAATGCCCTCTTCCAGAGCGATGGTGGCGGCACGTACAAATTTCTCACCCACCACAGCGCCCATAGAACCACCCATAAAGGTGAACTCAAACGCCACAGCAACGATCGGCAGGCCATCCAGCTCGCCGCGCATCGCCACCAGCGCGTCTTTCTCGCCAGTCTCTTTTTGCGCTGCGGTCAGGCGGTCTTTGTACTTCTTGGAGTCGCGGAATTTGAGGCGATCATTCGGCTCAATCTCTGCCGCGATCTCTTCGCGCCCCTGTTTATCCAAGAACCAGTCCAAGCGTTTGCGCGCCGTTAAGCGTAAATGATGCTCACACTTGGGGCATACGCTGTGATGTTTCTCTAATTCAGGCAGGTAGAGAACGGCTTCACACTTGGGACATTTACGCCAGAGACCATCGGGCACGCTGGCACGACGGTCTTTACGCTGGATACGCCCCATGGAGGGCACGATCTTGTCTAACCAGCTCATATCAAAAAGGCTTCCGTGTACGTCAAGGCTTGGCAGCGCCAAGCCTGATGAGTGTCGTCAATCAATTCAGTGTAGACGATGAGGGAACGCGCTTAGGCGTCCATCGCGGTGCGCATTTCTGCCAGCACGCTTTTTAACTGCCCGGCGATCGTTTCAGGCACATCGACGCTATCGGCAATACGGTTAACCAGTGCACTGCCCACAATCACGCCGTCGGCAACTTTTGCCACTTCGGCAGCCGTCACACCATCGCGAATACCAAAACCAACGCAAAGCGGTAAATCGGTCATATCCCGCAGCGGCGCAAGGTGCTCGGCCACGTCTTCAGCGTTCAACGTGGCCGCACCGGTGACACCTTTTAGCGAAACATAGTAAAGGTAGCCCTCACCGTGGGCGCATATTGTAGCGGCACGGGCGTGGGAAGTGGTAGGCGCAACGAGGAAAATCGCAGCCAAGTCCCGGGCTTTCAACAGCGGACCGAACTCTTCGGCCTCTTCAGGCGGCATATCCACCACCAGCACGCCATCCACCCCAACGCTTGCGGCCTTGTCGGCAAACATTTCGTAACCGATGCGCTCGATGGGGTTGAGATAGCCCATCAAGACGATGGGCGTCGTGGTGTCGGTCTGGCGGAATTCGGCCACCATGTCCAGCAGATCGACCAAGCGGGTGCCCTGTTTCAGCGCCCGCTCGCAGGCTTTCTGGATCACCGGGCCATCGGCCATGGGATCTGAAAACGGCACGCCAAGCTCAATCACATCAGCGCCCGCGTCTACCAAGGCATGCATAAAGCCAACAGTATACTGCGGTGCCGGGTCGCCTGCGGTGATGTAAGGGATCAGGGCTTTACGCCCCTGCTGCTTTAACTCTGAAAAACGCTGGTCAATACGATTCATGCTAGCCCTTAAAACTCGATGCCGTCGATTTTCGCAACGGTCATGATGTCTTTATCACCACGACCCGAGAGGTTCACCACAATATGCTGATCCGGGCGCATGGTGGGAGCCAGCACCTTGGCATGGGCCAACGCATGGGCAGACTCCAAAGCGGGCATAATGCCCTCCATGTGGGTCAGCTCACGGAAAGCTTCCAGCACCTCTTTATCGTTCGCGGCTACATAGTTAACCCGGCCCACGTCTTTCCACAGCGCGTGTTCGGGGCCAACGCCGGGATAATCTAGGCCTGCAGAAATAGAGTGCGTATCCGACACCTGCCCCGCCTCATCCGACATCAGGTAAGTTCGGTTTCCGTGCAGCACGCCACGCGGCGCGTTAGATGAGAGCGGTGCGGCGTGACGGCCTGTCTCTACCCCATCGCCACCGGCTTCCACGCCGTACATGGCCACTGCGTCATCTTCTACAAACGGGTAGAAAAGCCCCAGTGCGTTGGAGCCACCGCCCACGCAGGCGACCAGCGCATCGGGTAAACGGCCGATTTGCTCTAGTGACTGGCGACGGGCTTCGCGGCCCACCACGGCATTAAAATCACGCACCAACTGCGGATATGGGTGCGGACCCGCCACGGTACCGATGATATAGAAGGTATTATCCACGTTCGTTACCCAGTCGCGCAGGGCTTCGTTCATGGCGTCTTTAAGTGTACGGGTGCCAGACTCCACCGGGATAACCCGGGCACCCAGCAGACGCATGCGGTAAACGTTGAGCTTCTGGCGCTGCACATCGGCAGCCCCCATATAGATATCGCACTCAAGGCCCAAGCGGGCGGCTACAGTGGCTGTGGCAACGCCGTGCTGGCCAGCACCGGTTTCAGCAATCACGCGCGGCTTGCCGGTCTTTTTCGCCAACAGCGCCTGACCAATGGTGTTATTAACCTTATGAGCGCCCGTGTGGTTGAGGTCTTCCCGCTTCAGCCAGATTTGCGCGCCGCCTAACGACTCTGACCAGCGCTTGGCGTGATACAGCGGAGAAGGACGGCCAACGTAGTGAGCCAGGTCACGATCAAACTCGGCCTGAAAATCCGGATCATCACGCAAACTCAGATAAATCTGCTCCAACTCTTCCAGCGCAAAGCTTAAGGTTTCTGACACAAACCGGCCGCCGTAGGGGCCAAAATGACCACGGGCATCCGGCATTCGGGTCAGGTCGCTGAACTTGGTTTCAGTTGCTGAGACAGTCACAGGCATACCTCACAGGATCGCCAGAAAAGGCAAAAATGAATGAACAAACGTCTAGCGCGCCCACGTTCGCGGTGAGCCACGCATCGTAATTCTGAGTGCACGCAGGTGGTAACGCTTAATGCGTATTGGCCTGCGCCACATGACGAACAAAAGCGGCCATTAACTCGGCCTCTTTAACACCGGGGGATGCCTCAATACCGCCTGAAACATCAACCGCATACGGCGCTACCTGAGTCACCGCGGCGGCAATATTATTGGCTGTTAGCCCACCCGCGAGGATAACAGGTTTTTCCAAGGTTGCGGGGATTCTAGACCAATCAAAGGTCTCGCCAGTTCCACCCGGCACGCCCGGGCGGTAGGCATCTAACAGCAGCGCTTGCGCCGCCGCGTACTCTTTTGCCGCCTCGTGTAGGTCGATGTCATCGCGCATGCGCAGCGCTTTAATCCAGGGCCGCCCAAACTGTTGGCAAAACGCCGCCGACTCATCGCCGTGGAACTGAATAAGATCTAAATGCGGCAGACACTGCTCAATCAGCTCGGCAGGCTGGTTCACAAATAGCCCCACGCGGGTCACAAACGCAGGCACCTGTGCGGCAAGTACCCGCAGGGCCTCAGGGGTAATGCTGCGGCTACTTTTCGGCCACATCACAAAACCTAGCGCATCGACACCCAATGCCACCGCTTTGGCGATATCTTCCGGGCGAGTGAGCCCACAAAACTTGATACGCGTGCGTGTCATCAGCTGGCTCATGAGGAAGTCTCCTGCTGCTCGGGTTTCGCTTGCTTGGAGAACGTCAGCCGCCGCCTTGCGGCCACCCGAGGGCTTTCCGGCAATACGCGCTCTCCGGTCCACTCCCCAGTAAAGGCGAGTAGATTCGGGCCTAGCGGCTCTTTGGGTAACTCGAAACGCTCATCGTAGATGGAGTCGACAAAATGCAAGCCGCAGGCAGGCGCCGTCACATCCCCTTTACGGCGGTTTTTCAGCGCCAGCAGGCGCTCAATATGCCCTTCGTCCTGCACGCCGCGCCCAACGCTTGCCAAGGCTCCTGCAATATTGCGAATCATGTGGTGCAAAAAGGCGTTGCCTTGAATATCGATGACCACCAGCGGGCCGTGACGCTTCACTTCCACAAAGTGCATTTGCCGCCAGGGGGTTTTCGACTGACAACCGGCGGCGCGAAAACTACTGAAGTCATGCTCGCCAACCAACGCCTGGGCAGCACGGTGCATGGCATCGGCATCCAGTGGGTCACGGCACCAGGTCACGTTAGCGCGCTCTAACACCGGGCGGCTAATTTGGTTCAAGAAAATATAGCGATAGCGGCGCCCCAGCGCCCCCAGGCGGGAGTGAAAATCGTCGGACACCGGCTTCACCCAACGCACCGCCACGTCTCTGGGTAGATTGGTATTCGCGCCAAAGATCCAGGCCTTTTCGGTGCGCTGTACCGGCGGGTCGAAGTGAATCACTTGGCGCGTGGCGTGTACACCTGAATCTGTGCGCCCACTGGCATGGATACGTACCGGCGCGCCAGCCACCTTGGCTAACGCATCCTCGATGGCCTGCTGGACAGAGGCCGCATGCTTTAAACGCTGGAAGCCGCAAAAGCGTGAGCCATCGTACTCAACGCCCATCGCCAAACGGCCAGCCAGCGGTTGTGTCTCATCAAAGTGGTAGAACAGCGTCATCGAGCCACGTCATTTAGAGGATTTTGAAGGTTAGCTATTATCCCGACGTCGCAGCTCGAATGCCACCTCTTCGATTTCCCACTCCTCTTCAGGCACTCGCCGCGTGTGATTCGCGCTCTTAGACGGGGTCGTCGTGCCACTGTTCAGCCCATCGTTATACGCACCCTCCTCACCCGTTTCCTCTTGTTTTAGCGATGGGGGGTTATAGTCAATGTAGTAATCCAGGGGCTGAGAGCGCTGATCCTCATCAGGCGGCGACACCTCGTCCTCCACGCCCTCCTTCGGGCTTTCCTGCTCATCGGCATGGGATAAATCATCGAGCGCACTGGCTTCCTGTTTCGCCGTCGAAGGCGCTAGCGATACCTGATCTTGGCTATCCGGTTTATGCTGCTGACGCTGTGCCGCTAATCCCGATGCTTGGCTGCGTGTAAACACGTCATCGTCGTCCGCTTCCCACTCTTTTGGTGCTTCGCTGTCACTAACCGTTGGCGGCTCCTCATTTGGCGCAGCCATGCCGGGCTTCATTACCGGCGCTTCATCAAACGCTGCGGTCTCCAGCTCTGGCTCAGCAGCCTGTGATTCAAAAGGGGCAGCATGGGCAGGCTCCGCGACATGCGGCTCCGTGCGCCCTGAGGCTGTCGCAGCAGACGCCGGCGGAGGCGTTACGGAACGTTCGGTTACCGGTGCATCTTCCCACTGACGCTCTCGGCGCTTACGCGACCAGACTAACCCTGCCAACAACAGCACGAGGGCAGCACTGGCTAGCGGCCACCGATACTCAGCTAGCGGCGCTAACACACTGCCCTGATTGGCAGTAGGTTCAGGTGAAGCGCCCTGGCCTTGCTCACGCCCTGCGCCTACCGAAAGCCCCGTTGCGACGGCATTAGCCGCGCGGCTCTCCTGCTGAGAGGCATTCAGCGCCTCGGTTAACGCAGCAACCTCCCGGCGTAGCTCAGCCAGCTCTATACGCAGCTGGGCTCGCTCTTCAAGCACTTGTTGGAGCATGGCTTGGCTTTCGGCCAGCTGCTCTATGACGTCATCTAAAGTAAGGCCAGCCAGCGCACTTTCAGGATTTTGCGCCTGCTCAGCGTCAAGTGGCTCTGCCGCTGACTCCGCGACAGAAGCGCTATCACCGGCGGCCTGATCCAGCTCTTCCTGCGGGATTTCTGCCGCCGCTTCGGCAGGCGGCGATTGACTTGTCCGCCGCATTGCTTGTACCGCACGCGCCGCCTCACCGGGTGAGCGCGCCATCACCTGTTCCCGGCTCGGCACCGTCAACGTTTGGCCAGCGCGCAGGCTATTGATATTGCCAGAGGGAAAAACGCTCGGATTTGCATCCACCAGCGCCACTATCATCTGCTGTACGCTAGCATTATCGGACTTAATCCGGTCGGCCACACTCCACAGCGTATCGCCACTTGCCACATAAGCGGTGTTATTTGCTGTGGAAGTGCTACCGCCGCTTGGCACGCCTGGGGCTGCAGAAGCGGCAGACTGGCGATTGGGTAGAGCAATTTTCTGCTGCTCATGCGATGGACTGCGTGCATTCACCATATTGGGCGGATCAAACAGCAGCATAATCGCTTCCGTACGCCGCCCTTCAGGCGTAGTGATGGTGACCAAGAGATCCAACCATGGCTCGTTCACCGCTTGCTCAGAACGCAGCACCAACTGTGGGCCTCCGGGCATACGCTGTAATTCAGCGCGCACGCTGGCGACCAGCGGCGTCCACTCTAAGCCCAGCGCGTTAAAGGCAGCTTCATTTGCAATTTCCACGCGTACATCGTCTAGCGCCACACCGGCGGCATCGACCAGCGGCACGGTGGCATCTAGCGGCGATTGCAGCGGAGAATTCACGGTGGCTTGCCCAAGCCCAACCGCTAAAGCCAACGGGCTAACAGCGCTCAGTGGCAACCACAACCACCATGCCAGCTTCTTTTTCATGTAGGGCCCCTACTGCCTGCGATTCACTGCCACGATGCAACACCTTCATTCTGTTGCGACGAGATAAGTTAGTTCGTTCTCATCATAGCGTATTTATCATGGCGTTATGTTCAACGCATACATTTGCATGAAGTGACGGATTAGAAACATAAGTCACGGCAAAAAAATGGGAAGCTGCGAACAGCTTCCCATTTTTAGCTAGCGATTAAACGCCGGTGTTTCGCGACCGCTTACTGCTCACGCAGAATTTTCAGCATGCGCTTGAGCGGCTCAGCAGCACCCCACAGCAGCTGGTCACCCACGCTGAACGCTGAAAGGTATTCACCGCCCATTTTCAGCTTACGCAGGCGGCCTACCGGCACTTGCAGCGTGCCAGTGGCAGCCGCAGGCGTTAGGCCCGCAATGGTGGCGTCTTTGTCGTTGGGGATCAGCTTGACCCACTCGTTATGCTTGGCAATACGTTCTTCAATCTCATCCAGCGGCACATCTTGCTTCAGCTTGATGGTGAACGCCTGGCTGTGAGAGCGCATAGCACCAATACGTACGCAGAGGCCATCAATGGGAATCGGGTTGTTCTCAAGACCCAGAATCTTGTTGGTCTCGACGCTACCCTTCCACTCTTCACGGCTCTGGCCGCTATCCAACTTGGTGTCGATCCACGGCAAAAGGCTGCCTGCTAACGGCGCAGCGAAGTTGTCTGTGGGGAAATCACCGCTGCGCATGGCTGCCGTCACTTTGCGGTCGATGTCCAGAATCGCGCTTGCCGGGTCGGCCAGCTCGCTGGAAACGCTGTCGCGCAGCTGGCCCATCTGGTTCAGCAGTTCACGCATGTGCTTGGCACCGGAGCCAGACGCCGCTTGGTAGGTCATGGAGGTCATCCACTCGACCATATCGGCTTCAAACAGGCCGCCTAAGCCCATCAGCATCAAGCTAACGGTACAGTTGCCACCAACGAAGGTTTTGGCTCCATTGGCGAGCTGGGCGTCGATCACCTTACGGTTCACCGGATCGAGGACGATAGTGGCGTCATCTTCCATACGCAGCGTACTGGCGGCATCAATCCAGTAGCCTTTCCAGCCGTCGTTACGCAGGTCGCCGTAGACTTTCTTGGTGTAGTCGCCACCTTGGCAGGTCACGATGACATCCAGAGCTTTTAGATCGTCTAGTGCAAACGCATCTTCCAGCGGAGGCACGTCCACGCCGATATCGGGACCAGGCTGGCCGACTTGAGAAGTGGTGAAAAAGATCGGCTCAATGCCGTTAAAATCACCATCTTCCTGCATGCGCTGCATCAGCACCGAGCCAACCATGCCACGCCATCCCACGAAACCGACTTTCAACATGTGAAGTCCTCCAACTAAGAATGAGACCTATATTATACACAAATATCAGACACGACGTCGGCCACCCCTGAGGGCAGCCGACATGTGCTATTCAAACAAGCATTGAAGCGAATCAAATAGTTAGCAAGCTTTCTTTATCACTAAGTACGCGCAAAGGCAGCGAGTACCGCATCGCCCATCTCCACCGTGGAGACACGGCGGGTGCCTTCCGAAGCGATATCGGCGGTGCGCAGGCCGTCGTCCAGCACGCTGCCTACGGCAGCTTCGATACGCTCAGCCATCGCTGCTTCATTCAGCGAGTAACGCAGCATCATCGCCACGGAGAGCATCATGGCCAGCGGGTTGGCGATGTTTTGGCCCGCGATATCCGGCGCGCTGCCGTGGCAAGGCTCGTACATGCCCTGCCCGCTCTCGTTGAGCGAGGCAGACGGCAGCATGCCAATGGAACCTGTCAGCATGGCAGCGGCATCGGAGAGAATGTCGCCAAACATGTTGCCGGTGACCACCACATCGAACTGCTTCGGCGCGCGCACCAGCTGCATGGCAGCGTTGTCCACGTACATGTGGGACAGCTCGACATCCGGGTACTCCGGCGCCAGCCGCTCCATGACCTCACGCCACAGAATCGTTACTTCCAGCACGTTGGCTTTATCTACTGAGCAGAGCTTTTTGCCCCGCTTCTGGGCCATCTCAAAAGCGACGCGGCCAATGCGCTCAATTTCGCTTTCGGAGTAGACATAGGTGTTGAAACCAACGCGCTCACCGTTGCGCTCTTCGATACCGCGCGGCTGGCCAAAGTAGATGCCGCCGGTGAGTTCACGCACGATCATGATATCCAGCCCCGCTACCAGCTCGGGTTTCAGGCTGGAAGCGCTGGCCAGCTGCGGGTAGAGCATGGCCGGGCGCAGGTTGCCGAACAGGCCGAGATTTTTACGCAGCCCCAACAGGCCCTTTTCAGGGCGCTTGGAGAGGTCTTCGAGTTTATCCCACTTGGGGCCACCCACCGCACCCAGCAGAATGGCGCTGGCGGCTTTGGCTTTTTCCAGTGTTTCAGCGGGCAGCGGCTCGCCGTGGACCTCGTAAGCGGAACCGCCCACCAAGCCCTCTTCTACCTCGATATCCAAGCCCGCCTCTTGGCAGGCTTTCAATAACCGCGCCGCCTGAGCCGCGATTTCCGGGCCGATACCATCACCGGGCAGCAGTAACACTTTATGAGTCATGCTCAATCCTTAGCACTGATAATTTAGATATTCATAGCCCATGGCAACTCTCTGCGAGGGCGCTGTGAACCCCTCCCTGGGCGCTACTTTTGCCATCCATGGAAAAAGACCCTCGCATAGACTTGCCCTTGCCATTACTCGGTGAGTGGACGCTAAGCTGGCTGGCGGAACAGCCACGGGCGCTGCTGGCGATGCTTCTCTTCAAAGCTACGAATAGCGTCTTCGTCTTGCAGGGTGATGCCAATATCGTCCAAGCCATTCAGCAGGCAGTGCTTGCGGAATGCGTCCACCTCAAACTCCAGAATTTCGCCGCTGGGCGTGATCACCCGCTGGTGCTCAAGGTCGATATCTAACTGATAACCCTCGTTGGCCTCTACTTCAGCAAACAGGCGATCCACTTCCTCTTCCGCCAGGGTGATCAGCAGAATGCCGTTCTTGAAGGCGTTGTTGTAGAAAATATCGGCAAAGCTCGGGGCAATCACGACTTTAAAACCGAAATCTTCCAGCGCCCAAGGGGCGTGTTCGCGGGAGCTACCGCAGCCGAAGTTACGGCGCGCCAGCAGTACCTCAGCGCCCTGGTAACGCGGCTGGTTCAATACGAAATCCGGATTCAGCGGGCGCTTCGAGCAGTCTTGCCCCGGCTGGCCTTCATCCAGGTAGCGCAGCTCGTCAAACAGGTTGACGCCAAAGCCCGTGCGCTTGATGGACTTCAAAAACTGCTTGGGAATGATCAGGTCGGTGTCGACATTAGCGCGATCCAGCGGCGCGACGATGCCTTCAAAACGTTCGAACTTTTTCATGACTTAGGCCTCCTGCGCGTGTGTGGCGTCGTTAGCGGGTAAGGTGCGTACATCAACAAAGTGACCGGCAATCGCCGCTGCCGCTGCCATGGCAGGGCTCACCAAGTGAGTACGACCGCCATAACCCTGGCGACCCTCGAAGTTACGGTTAGAGGTAGACGCACAATGCTCGCCTGCGCCCAGCTTATCGGCGTTCATGGCCAAACACATGGAGCAGCCCGGCTCGCGCCATTCAAAGCCCGCCTCAATGAAGATTTTGTCCAGGCCTTCCGCTTCCGCTTGGCGCTTCACCAAGCCAGAACCCGGCACCACCATAGCCAGCTTGATGGAATCGGCCACTTTGTTGCCCTTCGCCACTTTTGCCGCTTCACGCAGGTCTTCAATACGCGAGTTAGTACAGGAGCCGATAAAGACTTTATCCAACTTGATATCGGTGATCTTCTGATTCGCCTGCAAGCCCATGTACTCCAACGCGCGGGCGTGGCTGCGCTGAACGGTTTCGTCATCGGCAGCTTGCGGGTCGGGTACTTGGCCTGAAATACCGGTGACCATTTCCGGGCTGGTGCCCCAGCTCACCTGCGGTTCGATCTCTTCGGCTTTCAGCGTCACCACTTTATCGAAGTGAGCGTCTGCATCCGACACCAGGTTGCGCCAATCGGCTACGGCGGCTTCCCACTGCTCGGCGGTGGGCGCAAAGGGGCGCTCAGCGAGGTAGTCGATGGTGGTATCGTCCACGGCGATCAGGCCCACGCGAGCACCCGCTTCAATCGCCATGTTGCACACCGTCATGCGGCCTTCCATGGAGAGCGACTCGATGGCGCTGCCAGCGAACTCGATGGCGTAGCCTGTGCCGCCTGCGGTGCCAATCTTGCCGATAATCGCCAGCACTACGTCTTTTGCGGTCACGCCCAGGCCCAGCTCGCCTTCGACGCGCACCTGCATGTTTTTCATCTTTTGCGCCAGCAGGCACTGAGTGGCTAATACATGCTCCACTTCTGACGTACCAATACCGTGAGCCAAGGCACCAAATGCGCCGTGGGTGGCGGTGTGGGAGTCGCCGCATACCACGGTCATACCGGGCAATGTAGCGCCCTGCTCGGGGCCTACCACGTGCACGATACCCTGGCGTGGGTCGTTGATTTTGAACTCTTCGATGCCGTACTCGACGCAGTTATCGTCCAGGGTTTGCACCTGAATAAGCGAGACCGGGTCTTTAATGCCGCTATTGCCCTCGGCGCGCTCTTTCACCGTGGTGGGCACGTTGTGGTCCGGCGTTGCCAGGTTGGCATCCAAACGCCAGGGCTTACGGTTGGCCAAACGCAGGCCTTCAAACGCCTGGGGCGAGGTCACTTCGTGGAGCAACTGGCGGTCGATGTAGATCAGCGCCGTACCATCATCGCGCTGTTTCACCAAGTGCTGGTTCCAGAGTTTGTCGTAAAGGGTTTGACCTGACATGTGGCTCTCCTGGGCAGTGCCCTGCTAGTTCGGTATGGCAGCCTCTGCGTGCTGCTTAAATTGCGATGAACAGGAGTGTTACGCGACTCGTGCATAAAAGCAATTCATGTTATTCATACTTTAGATTCCAAATAGGAATAAATGACCAGGAGCCGCCGTGGATACCCAAAGCCTGCAAGCCTTTCTCGCCGTGGCGGAAACCCAGAGCTTCTCCCGCGCTGCCGAGCAGCTCCATCTCACGCAGCCCGCCGTCAGCAAGCGCATCGCCACACTGGAAGACTTGCTGGGCACGCGGCTCTTCGACCGCATTGGACGGCGCATCGCACTCACCGAGGCGGGTAACGTGCTGCTACCCAAAGCTCAGCGCATTCTGTTTACCGTGGAAGACAGCCGCCGCGCGCTGGCGAATCTCTCTGGTCAAGTGGGCGGCAAACTGACGCTCGCCACCAGCCACCATATTGGTTTGCACCGGCTGCCGCCGCTATTAAAGCAGTACACCCAGCGCCACCCAGAAGTCGCGTTAGACCTGCACTTTTTAGATTCCGAACTGGCCTACCAGGGCGTAATGGATGGCACGCTGGAAATGGCCATTGTGACGCTCGCCCCTCACCCCGTTGAACAACTGCAGGTAGTCGAGCTTTGGCGAGACCGGCTGTGTTTTGTCTGCGCCAAAGACCACCCGCTGGCCCAACGCAGCCGTGCTGATGACAAGCCCCTGAGCTTGGCGGAACTGTGTGAAGTGAACTGCATATTGCCGGGAGCCAAAACCTTTACCCGCACGCTGATTGGCCAGCGCTTTGAAGAAGCAGGTCTTAACCTGCCCGTGAGCATGTCCACCAACTACCTTGAAACGCTCAAAATGATGTGTGGCGTTGGTTTAGGATGGAGCCTGTTACCCGAAAAAATGCTCGACAGCGAGCTAGTAGCGCTACCCGTAGACACCGCGCCCATCCATCGTCCGTTGGGCTATCTAGTACATAACAACCGCACGCCCTCTAATGCTGCCCGCAAAATGATTGAGCAATTGGAAGCAAATCGCGAAACATAAAGTTACAAAAAAGCTTACCTTCAGGAACCGCTGATCAATTCGTCTCTAAGCGGCTGAAACGCTCATAATGGCACTTTCACTGCATCAGCGGTCGCTTTCTGATCAGCGAAGGTGGTCTGTTTCCCCTGCCAGCCGGATTAGCCGGCTGGCAGGGCAGATGACAGCTGTGGCGGGATGTGTGCAGCGTTTCCCTTAGCTTAGCCTCCCCACACCGAACACGGTAAGCTTGGCGGCACTCTCGTTGCTGAAGATGCTTTACCCATGACAACCCACTGGATTCTTGGCCCTGGGGCCATTGGCCGTTTATTGGCGCACTCGCTGGCCCCGTTTGTGGAGGTGGCGGTGATTGGCCGCCGTGAATTGCCTACGCGGCAGGTGCTCACCACGCCAGAAGGCGAAGCGCGTGATCAGTACTTAACCTCACTCGCCGCTAAACAGTTGGTGGCTAATGCCCCTAAGCCGCCTGCGTTTGTGCATATCACTACCAAAGCGATGGCTGCCGAGGCGGCGCTTTCGAGTATTGCCAGCCTGCTGCCCCCCTCTACCCCGCTGGTGCTGTGGCAGAACGGTTTTTATACCCAGCCGCGCATTACCCAAACGTGGCCTGGGCCGGTGCTGTGCGCTACCACGACTCAGGGGGCGTACTTAACCGGGGATGATGGCGTGGTACACGCAGGCCGTGGGCCAACGTTTATCGGGGATTTGGATAACCAGCACCCAGGGTTAGCGGAATTCTTAGCGGCGCTGTTGAGTGAGGCTGGGTTTCCCGCTACGGCAGTGGGCGATATTCGTAGCCGCCTGTGGCAGAAGCTAGCGGTCAACGCGGTGATTAACCCCCTGGTGGCGTTGCATGGCGTGCGCAATGGGGAACTTCGTGGTGATGCCTACTCGGGCCGTGTGGTTGCCGTGGTGAAGGAAGTGGCTGCGATTTTAGCGAAGGAAGGCGTTGTGCCGCCGAGTGGTAGCGAGGGTGAAGCCGGGTGGTTGGCGTTGGTATGGCAAGTGGTGGAGAACACCGCGAACAATAAAGCCTCGATGCTGCAGGACATGGAGGCGAAGCGGCCTACCGAGCGCGGGGCGATTTTGGGGCCGTTGATTGAGAGCGCTGAGCGGCATGGGTTGGGGTGTGAGGTGTTAAAGGGGTTAGATCAGGAGTTGGCATTATTGGAGGCTGGGTTTTAGGTGGGCTTGGGTGGCTGAATCGTCGCGCGCTGAAGCGCCCTCCCACATGCGTTCCCAGCAGCACTTTCACAAGCACTTTCACAAGCACTAAATTCAAATGTTGTGATAACAGCCGGTAGCTTAATTAAGTATATAGATAACAGCCCAGGGCAGCGTTGCTGCCCCTCGCGGTTGCCTCGCGTTGCTCGTTATCACGCACTACAAGATGTGTTTAGCTCGTGGGCGTGGTTGCTCGTTGGGTTAGCAATAGCCTTTTAAGTAACGGGAATCATCACTATTTTGCGGTAGGCGGGGCGTTCGGCGAGCTGCTCTACCCAGCGCTGTAGAAGCGGGCGGGGCTGCCAAGTAAGGCCGCTGTTTAAGAGATTGTAGGTGAACGGGGCGATGGCGATATCGGCAAGGCCGAATTCATCACCAGAGAACCAGGACTGCTGGCTTAACGCGGCGTCTAGCTGGGCAAAGAGTTTTTCGCAGGTGGCGATGGCGGGGTCTAGCAGTGTGCTATCGCGCTGTTCCGGTGGGGTGCGTACATAGCCCATCAAAATGGTGCGGTGGGCGGGGGTTAGCAGGCTGGTGGACCAGTCCATCCACTTTTCCATTTGCGCCCGTTTGGCAGGGCTTTCAATCCATAAATGGTTGGGGCCGTACTGCGCCGCTAGGTAGCGGATGATGGTGTTGGACTCCCACAGCACGCTTTGGGTGGCGTCATCTTTAAGCAGCGGCACCAAGCCGTTGGGGTTCATGGCGAGGTATTCTGGCGTGTCGTTTACGCCGTGTTGCAGGCCTGCCATGACCTGCTCGAACGGTAGTTCCAGTTCTTCCAGTACCCAGAGCACTTTTTTGACGTTAGTTGAGTTGTTGCGGCCCCAAAGCGTAATCATGGCAATCCTTGTTGTTGGTTAGTTTTGTGGCGCGACCAGGGCGGCGTTGCCGCCCTTCGCGGGTGCCTCGCGCTGCTCGTTACCACGCGCTACGCCACCCCCTCACGATTTACCACTTACCACTCACTACTCACTCTTATCCTGATACAGCTTGAGCAGGCTGGAGAAGTCGAGTTTGCCGTTGCCGCCTGCTTTGTGCAGGGTGAACAACGAACGGGCGGCGGAGCCCATGGGCACGGGGGATGCGCTTTGCTGGCTCACGTCCATGGCGAGGCCTAAGTCTTTGATCATTAGATCCACCTGGAAGCCGCCCTGGTAGCCTTTCGAGGCGGGGGCGTTTTCCATCACCCCTGGGTAGGGGTTGTAGACGTTCAGCGCCCAGTTGCCGCCGGAGCTTTGCTTCATGATTTCCGACAGCACGGCGGGATCTAGGCCGTTTTTGACGCCCATATTGATCGCTTCGCAGGTGCCCGCCATCAGAATCGAGAGCAGCATGTTGTTGCACACTTTGGCTACCTGCCCTGCGCCGTGGTCACCGGCGTGGAAGATGTTTTTACCCATGGCTTGCAGCACTGGCTGCGCCTGGGCGAACTGAGCCTCCGAGCCGCCGACGATAAAGGTCAGCGTGCCCGCTTGGGCACCGCCTACCCCACCGGAGACCGGCGCATCCACAAAGCCAATGCCCTTCTCTGCCCCAGCGGCGGCTACTTGACGGGCGGTGTCGGCATCGATGGTCGAGCAGTCAATCACCAGCGCGCTTGGCTTGATCACTTCAAACAACGGCGCATCGCCATCAACGTACAGCCCGCGCACGTGCTTGCCTGCGGGCAGCATGGAGATAATGAAGTCGGCATCGGTGGCCGCTTCCGTAGCGGTGGCGGCAATCTCGCAGCCTTGAGATTTAGCGGTTTCCAGCGCTTGGGCGGAAAGGTCGAAAGCGCGCACGGTAAAACCTGCTTTCGCCAAATTGGCGGCCATGGGGCCTCCCATATTGCCTAAACCAATAAACGCAACGGTAGTCATCTTTTTATCCTTATTAGCGTGCTGTAGAGAGTGTGGTGTGCGTTATTTAAGATCTGCCAGCGGGTTGGTGTCCCATGCGGGGGCCAGCAGCTCGTCTATAAAGGAGGGCTCGACCGAGGCCACGTCTGGGTAGGTCCAGCTGGGCTGGCCGTCTTTATCCACCAGCAGAGCACGTACGCCTTCGGGGAACTCCCGGTGGCGGCAGCACTGCACAGAGAGCGAAAGCTCAAACTGAAACACTTCCGCCAGCGACATATGCTTGGCGCGGGCGAGCTGCTCGTGAATCAACTTGACCGAGACGGGGCTGCCGTGGGCCAAGGTTTTTTGCGCTTTGCTGAACCACTTGTCGTCGGTCTCGACTGCCAGCACGGCCTCGACCATCTGCTCGACGGTGTCGTGGTCCATCAGCTCACGAATTAAAGAAGACGACTTGTAAACCGGCGCTTCCATCTCCGCGAACACCTCTTGGGAGGCCTGTTCCAGCTCGCGCAGTACGTGATTCACCACGCCGTGGGCGTCGGTGTGTTCGCCTTCGCCCCAGCTGGCTGCTAGCAGCTTTTCGGCCAGCTCGTCGCGGTAGTGGCTGGCAATGGCGCGGTCGGCAAGGCCCAGGTGAACCGCATCCGGGGCGTTAATTTGCCCACCGGTCATGGCCAGAAACCGCCCGGCGCCGCCCGGTAGGCGGTTAAGGAACCAGCTCGCGCCCACATCCGGATAAAGCCCAATAGTCACTTCCGGCATGGCAAGACGGGAGGTTTCCGTGACGATGCGGTGGCTACTGCCGCTTAACAGGCCCATGCCGCCGCCCATCACGATGCCGTTGCCCCAGCAGATCACCGGTTTGGGGAAGGTGTGCAGCTGGTAATCCAGGCGGTACTCGTTCTCGAAGAAGCGCTCGGGGAAGTCCGCGGCACCTTCACCTTGAATGGCTTTGTAGAGGTTGACCACATCGCCACCGGCGCAGAAGGCTTTTTCGCCTGCGCTATCCAGCAGCACGGCTACGACCCGCTCGTCGCTTTGCCACTGGTTTAGGCGCGGCAGGATCTCTTCGATCATTTCCAGCGTGAGCGCATTTAAAGAGCGCTCGGCGTTCAGGGTAATCTCGCCAATCACATGGCCATCTTGGGTGGTGTGCTCTTCAAATAGTACGCAACTCATGGTTTGTCCTTATATGCTCGGGGCTTGGTGATATGTGCCCTGGCAGCTATAGCTCAGCGGCACCGTCGGCCAGTACGCGGCGGGAAATAATCAGCCGCATAATCTCGTTGGTGCCTTCCAGAATACGGTGCACGCGGGTATCGCGCACGTAGCGCTCCATCGGGTACTCCTTAATGTAGCCATTGCCACCGTAAAGCTGCAGCGCTTCATCGCACACCTTGAAACCCACATCGGTAGCGAACCGCTTGGCCATCGCACAGTAGGTGGTGGCATCCGGGTGGCCCGCATCCAGCTTGGTGGCGGCCATGCGTACCAATTGGCGGGCGGCCACCAGCTCGGTCACCATATCGGCTAGGCGGAACTGCAGCGCTTGGAACTCGGCCAGGCGCTTGCCGAACTGCTTGCGCTCTAGCATATACTCGCGGGCTTTATTGAGCGCCTGCTGAGCGGTGCCGATCGAACACGTCGCAATATTGATGCGCCCGCCGTCCAGGCCCTTCATGGCGATTTTGAAACCGTCGCCCTCGTTGCCCAGCAGGTGGTTAGCGGGTACGCGCACGTCTTCAAAGGTGATCATGCGGGTGGGCTGGCTGTTCCAACCCATTTTTTCCTCTTTGCGGCCGTAACTGATGCCCTCGCTCTTGGCATCCACCGCGAAGGCGGAAACGCCGCTGGGGCCTTCGCCGCCGGTGCGCGCCATCACCACCAGGAAATCGGTGCTACCCGCGCCGGAAATAAACATCTTGCTGCCGTTCAGCACGTAGTGCTCGCCATCGCGCTTGGCGGTGGTTTTCAGCGAGGCCGCATCGGAGCCTGCGTTGGGTTCGGTTAAGCAGTAAGAGCCCAATAGCTCGCCGGTCGCCAGCTTTTCGCCCCACTGCGCCACGGCGTCCGGTGTGCCGAAGTCCGCCAGCATCCAGGTCACCATGTTGTGGATGGTGAGGTACGCGGTGGTGGAGGTGCAGCCCATCGAGAGCTGTTCAAAAATAATGCTGGCATCGAGCCGGGAAAGGCCCAGTCCGCCGACACTTTCCGGGGCGTAGAGCGAACAGAAGCCCAACTCCCCTGCTTTACGAATCACATCGACGGGGAAAAAAGATTCTGCGTCCCACTCGGCGGCGCGGGGCTCCAGCTCGTTCTGGGCGAACGCCCGGGCCATATCGGAAAAAGCGACTTGGTCTTCACTTAGCTCAAAATTCATGGCGTATCTCCACAGTGCGTGGATGCACCGCGCCTAGGCAGGCGGCAGGCAAGTCACGCATTAGCTGTTGTCATTATTAGCAATGTTGACGTTTACGTTAACTTATATTCTTACCCTACCTTGCGCAACCAAATCCCCCACGACCTTTGGCGTAGAAATGGGCTTACGGCCTTATTTCACAAGCAGAAAAAAGGGTGCCCGAAGGCACCCAATCCACGGACAGACGCGGTTAACGGGAATCCATCACTTAAAGTTTTTACGGTACATTTTGGCCAGCTCGCCGATGATGCCGCTACGGAAGCTCAGCACGCACACCACAAAGATGATGCCCAGAATCACGCTTACCCAGTTCCCCAACGGCGACTGCGCCAGCAGATGCTGCAGGCTAACCACTAGCCCCGCCCCCATCAGCGGGCCAAGCAGCGTGCCTACACCGCCCAGCAGCGTCATCAAAATCACCTCACCCGACATATGCCAGTGGGCATCGGTGAGCGAGGCCAGCTGGAACACCACGGTTTTAGTGGAACCTGCCAAACCTGCTAGCGCCGCCGAGAGAACGAAAGCCAACAGCTTGTAGGCATCGACGTTGTAGCCCAGCGACACGGCCCGGGGCTCGTTCTCGCGAATGGCTTTCAGCACTTGCCCAAAGGGTGAATGAACCGTGCGCTGAATCACCGCGAAGCCAAACACGAACACGGCGAAGACGAAGTAATACATCGCCAAGTTGCTGCTCAAATCGATCACGCCAAACAGGTGCCCTCTCGGCACGCCGTGCAGGCCATCCTCCCCACCGGTGAACGACGACTGCACGAACACGAAGAACATCAGCTGTGCCAGCGCCAGTGTGACCATGGCGAAGTAAATGCCCTGGCGGCGAATAGAGAGCACGCCAAACAATACGCCTAGCAGCGTTGCCATTAACGTACCCGCAAGAATGCCTAGCTCTGGCGTTAAGCCTGGGTAGCTGGCCAGCAAGTAGCCGGTCACATAGCCGCCGGTGGCTAGGAAGGCCGCATGGCCAAATGAGAGCAGCCCGGCGTAGCCCAACAGTAGGTTGAAAGCGCAGGCAAACAGCGCAAAACAGAGAATCTTCATCAAGAAGACGGGGTACGCCACAAAGGGAGCAACTAACCCCATCGCCAGCAGCACAAGGTAGAACATATTGCGGCGTAGCTTGGCGCGCCGTTGACGCTCCTGCACCACGGAGGGCAACTGGGTTGCCGAGGTGGTATGCGTTGTTGTCATGGTTATGCCTCCTTACCGAACAGCCCAGCGGGGCGTAACATGAGTACCAGGATCATCACTAGAAAGATCACGGTATTAGAGGCTTCCGGGTAGTACACCTTGGTTAAACCTTCAATAATGCCCATGCCTAAGCCGGTTAAAATGGCGCCTAAAATGGAACCCATACCGCCAATCACCACCACCGCAAACACCACAATCAATAGGCTTGAACCCATGGTGGGCGATACCGGGTAAAGCGGTGCCGCCAGCACGCCTGCAAAGGCGGCAAGCCCGACCCCAAACCCGTAGGTTAAGGTAATCAGCAGCGGTACGTTCACACCGAACGCCTGCATCAGTTGGGAGTTTTCTGTACCGGCGCGCAGGTAGGCACCCAAGCGGGTACGCTCAATCATGAACCAGGTGAATAGACACATGGCCAGCGCCGCCACTAACACCCAAGCACGGTAGGTAGGTAAGAACATAAAGCCCAGATTAAGGCCGCCCTGCAGAATTTCAGGGGTAGCGTAGCGCGCCCCAGAAACGCCGAATAAGTTAATTAATGTGCCTTCGAAAATCAGCGCCAACCCGAAGGTCAGCAGCAGCCCGTAGAGGTGGTCGAGGTGGGCAATGCGACGCAGCAGAAAGCGCTCCATCAGCATGCCGCAACCACCCACCACCAGCGGGACTAAAATCAGTGCTAGCCAATAGTTAATGCCCAGGTAGCGAAAGCCTAGCAGCGCGGCGAAGGCTCCCAGCATGTACTGCGCCCCGTGGGCAAAGTTGACGATCTTCAGTAGGCCGAAGATGACCGCCAGGCCCAAACTAAGCAGTGCGTAAAAGGCACCGTTCACAAGCCCAAGCGTTAGCTGGCCCATGAACACGGCCATTGGCACGCCGAATATCATCGTCATGGTATGACTCTCCTCGCCGCTAAGCGGGCAGCCCTATGGGGCTGCCCCAGCGCGTTGCTTATTGTTAGAAACGCCTTTCATCACGCCTTTACGGCTTGCTTGGCCCAGGCCAAGGCAGCAGATGCCTGAGCCTGGAGCGCGTCAGCAGATCAGTTCTGTACCAGTGAGCACTGGCTTTCAGACAGCGGACGGTAGGCTTCTGCGGCGGGAATGGTGCTAAGGATCTCGTAGAGGTCCCACTCACCGGTAGACTCTTCCGGCGTTTTTACCTGGGCTAGGTACATATCGTGAATCATACGGCCATCTTCACGAATGCTGCCGTTACGGGCGAAGAAGTCGTTGATCGGCTCTTCGGCCATTTTCGCGCGCACGGTTTCGGGGTCATCGGTGCCAGCGGCTTCCACGGCTTTCAGGTAGTGCATAGTGCTGGAGTAGATACCGGCTTGCACCATGGTGGGCATACGGCCGGTTTCTTCAAAGTAGCGCTCAGACCAAGCGCGGGACTCTTCATCCATGTCCCAGTACCAGCCGGTGGTCAGCAGCAGCCCTTGGGTGGCTTCTAGCCCCAGCGCGTGTACGTCGTTGAGGAAGATCAGCAGGCCTGCTAATTGCTGGCCGCTTTGGGTCAGACCAAACTGGCTGGCAGTGGTAATGGCGTTGACCGTGTCGGCACCGGCATTGGCGAGGCCAACGATTTTCGCGCCAGAACCCTGCGCCTGAAGAATGTAGGAGGAGAAGTCGCTGGTGGGGAACGGGTGACGCACGCCGCCGACAATTTCACCGCCATTGGCTTCTACCACGCTAGTCACGTCGGCTTCCAGTGCATGGCCGAAGGCGTAATCCGCAGTGAGCAGAAACCAGCTATCGCCGCCCAGCTCAACGACGGCCTTCGCGGTGCCGTTGGCCAGCGGATAGGTGTCATACACCCAGTGAATATGGTTCGGAGTGCAGTGTTCGTTGGTAATGCTAGACGCCGCCGAGCCGGAGACGATGCCCAGGCCGTTGTTCTCTTGCAACACTTTGGTCACGGCGATAGACACAGACGACGCCACTAAGCCGCCAACCATATCGACGTTACGCTGGTCGATCCACTCGCGCACGGTGTTGGCACCCACGTCAGCACTGTTGCGGTCATCGGCGCTGAAAATCACAATGGGCGAGCCGTTCACGCTGCCGCCAAAATCGGCCACCGCCATTTCCATCGCAGTTTGGCCACCTGGGCCAGCCAAATCACGGTAGGTGCCGGACATATCGGCTAAGTAGCCAATACGCACTTCACCATCGCTGATCTCGGCGTGGGCGGTCGAGATCGCCATGCTGGAGGCAGCGGCAACGGCGATGCTGGCGGCCAGCGTTTTCTTCATATAGGTCATGTTCGTCTCCTGGCCCTCAGGGCCTTTGTTTTTATGATGCGGACGTTCAGTTATAGCGTTTGTGTGTGTGGAGCGCTTGTGTATGGAACGTAAGTGTTGCGTTTGTTGTTCTTTAAGGCCGTGCTTACAGTTTAGATGGTGTGCGATTTATACCCCCAGCATGCTGTTTAAATGTTCCCGCCGGGAAGGCAACTGCTCAGCGGTGATCTCCTCAACAATTTGGCCGTGATCCATCACAAAGTGGCGATCGGCCAGCGGGGCAGCAAAGCGGAAGTTCTGCTCAACCAGCACGATGGTCATGCCGCGCTCTTTTAGCTGCACCAATACCTCGCCGAGCTTTTGCACGATGACCGGCGCCAAGCCTTCGGTGATTTCATCCAGCAGCAGCAAGCGCGCACCGGTACGCAGAATGCGCGCCATGGCCAGCATCTGCTGTTCGCCGCCGGAGAGCCGCGTGCCCTGGCTTTTGCGACGCTCGTAGAGGTTCGGGAACATGCCGTAGATTTCATCCAAGCTCATTCCGCCTGAACGCACAGTGGGTGGCAGCAGCAGGTTTTCGTGAACATCTAAGCTCGCAAAAATACCGCGCTCTTCCGGGCAGTAGCCAATGCCTAACCGGGGAATATGGTGCGGCTTCATGCGCAGGGTTTCATTGCCATTAATGACAATCGAACCGGTGCGCCGCCCCACCATATTCATAATCGCTTTTAGCGTGGTGCTGCGGCCCGCGCCGTTGCGGCCCAGCAGAGTCACCAGCTCGCCACGCTTCACGTCGAAATTCACCCCATGCAGAATGTGCGATTCGCCATAGAAGGCATGCAGGTCTTGCACTCGCAGCATCTCTAGGGTCTGGTGTTCTGGGGCTTCTTGGCTCTCGAATACTTCTGCGGTATTCATACGGCAGCCTCCTCAGCCGCTTCGCTGCCCATATAAGCTTCACGCACTAAGGGGTTGCGGGAAACCGTGTCGTAATCCCCTTCTGCCAGCACCGCGCCCCGCGCCAATACGGTAATACGGTCACACAAGCGGCTGACCACGCTCAGGTTGTGCTCCACCATCAACACCGTGCGGCCTTGGGAAACCCGTTTGATCAGCGCCACGATGCGGTCAACGTCTTCCGCGCCCATGCCCTGGGTCGGCTCGTCTAGCAGCATCATGCTGGGGTCCAGCGCCAGCGTGGTGGCCACTTCTAAGGCGCGCTTGCGGCCATAGGGCATTTCCACAGTGAGCGTATCGGCGTATTCGCGCAGACCCACTTCATCGAGCAGCGCTAGAGCGCGGTCGTTGAGGTGGTCCAGCGTTTTTTCCGATTTCCAGAAGTGGAACGACGTGCCCAGCTGGCGCTGAAGCGCTACGCGCACGTTTTCCAGTGCAGTCATGTGGGCAAACACCGCTGAAATCTGAAACGAACGCACTAAGCCAAGCTGGGCGATCTCGTTGAATTTTTTGCTGGTGATGGGTTGGCCGCGATAGAGAATCTCGCCCCGCGTAGGGGGCAAAAACTTGGTTAACAGGTTAAAGACCGTCGTTTTCCCTGCACCGTTTGGGCCAATCAGGGCATGAATATGCCCCTCCTGCACCTGGAGGTTTACGTTATCCACGGCGGTAAAGCCGCAAAACTCTTTGGTCAGCCCTCGAGTTTCGAGCACTGGCCCCTTGGTCACTTCGTCTGCACGCATGAGGTAGGACGCCTCTTGTTGTTCTTGTACGGTGGGAAGCGAAACTCGTTAGCCAGCAACGCATCCTTACCTGAACGTAAGGTGTAAGTGCAAACTAGCAACCCCACACAGGGTATTACAATTACAACTTTGGTCTACGCACCACTCTGATGCACCAAATTAAAGCTTAAAAGCCTTTATTTATCAGTTATTTTTTAAAATTCAACGGTAACTCACTCATTGCAATCTCAGCTTTACGTTAACGTAAACTTGTTTTAGCCTCATGGTCAGTGTTCCATAGGGACATCCCCCTGTCGACGAGAATAACGATCATGAGCAAAACCTACTCGATCAGCGAACTGGCCAGCGAGTTTGATGTGACCACGCGTAGCATCCGCTTTTATGAAGATCAGGAGCTACTGCATCCCACCCGCCGGGGCCAGACACGTATTTACAGCAGTAAAGATCGCGTACGGCTAAAGCTGACACTGCGCGGCAAACGCCTGGGGTTTTCGCTGACGGAAATCCGCGAGCTGTTTGAGC
The DNA here is from genome assembly GCF_056857635.1 of Vreelandella sp. L-15. Taxonomy (NCBI): domain Bacteria; kingdom Pseudomonadati; phylum Pseudomonadota; class Gammaproteobacteria; order Oceanospirillales; family Halomonadaceae; genus Vreelandella; species Vreelandella sp. L-15. The sequence goes on from NZ_JBSXNN010000068.1 coordinate 62,772, forward strand.
TGTGGGATGAGACCCGCAGCGGCAGCGAAAAGCAGCTACACCTGATGCTGAGCAAAATCAGCGAGCGTAAAGCCGCGCTGGAACAGCAGATGAAAGACATCACGATGGTGCAGTTGGAGCTTGAAAGCGCTGAGATTCGCTGCCGCCAAGCCCTCGAAGAGCTTAACGAGAAACATCCGGCCACCGCGAAATAAACAACCTCAACGAATAACGACCCGATTAACAACGACAAGGTGATTGACCATGTTTTCCCACTATTCAGAACTAAATTTCGGTCTTGACGATGAACTGAACATGCTGCGTGAGCAGGTCAACGCCTTTGCCGCCAGTGAGATTGCCCCACGCGCCGCCGAGATCGACCACAACAATGAGTTTCCCAACGACCTGTGGAAGAAATTCGGCGATATGGGCCTGCTGGGCATTACCGTACCGGAAGAAGATGGCGGCAGCGGTATGGGCTACTTGGCCCACTGTATCGCCATGGAGGAGATCTCCCGGGCCAGTGCTTCCGTCGGGCTCTCCTACGGCGCGCACTCCAACCTGTGCGTTAACCAGCTCAAGATCAACGCCTCCGCCGAGCAAAAAGCCAAATACCTGCCCAAGCTAATGAGCGGCGACCACGTGGGCGCGCTGGCGATGTCAGAGCCCGGCGCTGGCTCCGATGTGGTCTCCATGCAGCTGCGCGCCAAAGAGGATGGCGACCACTACATTCTCAACGGCAACAAAATGTGGATCACCAACGGTCCCGATGCCGATGTGCTGGTGGTGTACGCCAAAACCGACCCGGATGCCGGCTCCAAAGGCATCACCGCCTTTATTATCGAAAAAGGCATGCCGGGCTTTTCCACCGCCCAGAAGCTCGACAAGCTGGGCATGCGTGGCTCCAACACCTGCGAGCTGGTCTTCCAGGATTGCCGCGTACCCGCCGAGAACGTGCTGGGCGAAGTAGGCAAAGGCGTTCGCGTATTGATGAGCGGCCTGGATTACGAGCGCACCGTTCTGGCCGCTGGCCCCATTGGCATCATGCAAGCCGCCATGGACATCGTCATTCCTTACATCCATGAGCGTAAGCAGTTCAATCAATCCATCGGTGAGTTCCAACTGGTGCAGGGCAAGGTGGCGGATATGTACACCACCCTAAACGCCTGCCGCGCTTATTTATACGCCGTCGCGGCCGCCTGCGACCGTGGCCAAACTTCTCGTAAAGATGCCGCTGGTGTCATCCTCTACTGCGCTGAAAAAGCCACCCAGGTCGCGCTGGATGCCATCCAGCTACTGGGCGGCAACGGTTATATCAACGAGTACCCCACCGGCCGCCTGCTGCGCGACGCGAAGCTTTACGAAATTGGCGCGGGCACCAGCGAGATTCGCCGGATGCTGATTGGCCGCGAACTTTTCACCGAAAGCCTTTAACAAAAATTAGCAGGGGCGCGCCATGAGCACACTCTCCACACAGATCAACCCGCGCAGCGATGTGTTTCAGGCCAACGAGGCCGCCATGCAGAAGGAAGTCAGCAAGCTGCGCGAACTCACCGCCGCCGCTGCCCAAGGCGGCGGTGAGAAAGCCCGCGCCCGCCATGAGAGCCGTGGCAAGCTATTCGTGCGCGACCGCATCGACCACCTGATCGACGAAGGCTCGCCGTTTCTGGAGTTTTCCGCGCTGGCGGCGCATCACGTTTACGACAGTGAGGTACCTGCCGCAGGCGTGATCACCGGGATTGGTCGGGTATCTGGCGTTGAGTGCGTGATTGTGGCCAACGATGCCACGGTAAAAGGCGGCACCTATTTCCCACTTACGGTGAAAAAGCACCTGCGTGCCCAGGAAATTGCCCGCAAGCACCGCCTGCCGTGCATCTACTTGGTGGATTCTGGCGGTGCCTTCCTGCCCCGCCAGGACGAAGTCTTCCCCGACCGCGACCACTTCGGGCGTATTTTCTACAACCAGGCCACGATGTCCGCTGAAGGCATTCCACAGATCGCCGTGGTGATGGGCTCCTGTACCGCAGGGGGTGCATATGTGCCTGCCATGGCGGATGAGTCCATCATTGTTAAAGAGCAAGGCACGATCTTCCTGGGTGGCCCACCGCTGGTAAAAGCCGCCACGGGGGAGAGCATCAGCGCCGAGGACTTGGGCGGTGCGGACGTTCACGCCAAAGTGAGCGGTGTAGCCGACCACTACGCTGAAAATGACGCCCATGCGCTGCAGCTTGCCCGCGCCTGCGTATCGCGTCTGAACTGGCAAAAGCGCGGCCAGCTGGCCATGCAGCCGCCTAGGCCGCCCAAGCTCGACCCTTCAGAGCTTTACGGCATCGTCGGCACCGACCTGAAAAAGCCCTACGACGTACGCGAAGTGATCGGCCGCATCGTCGATGGCTCCGACTTTGACGAGTTCAAACGCTACTACGGCGACACGCTGGTGACCGGTTTTGCCCATATTCACGGCTACCCGGTGGGGATCGTGGCGAATAACGGCGTGCTGTTTTCAGAGAGCGCGGTAAAAGGTGCGCACTTTATTGAGCTGTGCGCCCAGCGAAAAATCCCACTGGTGTTCCTGCAGAACATCACCGGCTTTATGGTTGGCTCCAAGTACGAGCATGAAGGCATTGCCAAGCACGGCGCCAAACTCGTCACCGCCGTGGCCTGCGCCAACGTGCCGAAATACACCGTGCTGATTGGCGGCAGCTTCGGCGCGGGTAACTACGGTATGTGTGGTCGTGCTTACGACCCCAACCTGCTGTTTATGTGGCCCAACGCGCGTATTTCGGTGATGGGCGGCGAACAGGCGGCGGGCGTACTTTCCCAGGTAAAACGCGAGCAGTACGAGCGCGAAGGCCGAGAATGGAGCAAAGAGGACGAAGAAGCGTTCAAAAAGCCCACCCGCGACCAGTACGAGCATCAGGGCCACCCCTACTACGCCAGCGCCCGCCTGTGGGATGACGGCGTGATCGACCCGCTGCAAACCCGCGATGTGCTGGGGCTGTCACTGGCCGCCGCGATGAATGCCGAAGTCAAAGAGACGCGCTTCGGCGTGTTCCGGATGTAAGGGGCGAACATCATGGCTTACTCAACATTAGTCATCGAGGCGGGTATCGCTCGCCTAACCTTAAACCGCCCAGAGGTGCATAACGCCTTTGACGATAGCCTGATTGCCGAGCTAAACGCGCACCTGGAAAAGCTCCACGGCTTGGTAAGTGCAGGCGACGTACGGGTGGTGGTGCTCGGCTCTGAAGGCAAAAGCTTCTCGGCGGGCGCGGACCTGAACTGGATGAAGCGCATGGTCGATTACGACCTGGAAGATAATCTGGCTGATTCCCGTAAACTTGCGGCGCTGATGCACGGCCTGGATACCCTGCCCTGCCCGACCATCTGCCGCGTACAGGGGGCGGCGTTTGGTGGCGCGGTGGGCTTAGCCGCCTGCTGCGATATCGTCGTGGCGTCCGAAAAAGCCAAGTTTTGCCTGTCGGAAGTCAATATTGGCCTGTCGCCTGCGGTGATTAGTCCTTACGTTCAGCGCGCCCTTGGTCAGCGCCAAATGCGCCGCTACGCGCTGACCGCCGAAGTGATGGATGCGCCCACCGCGCTCAGCCTGGGTTTGGCCCATCAGGTAGTGGAGCACGATGCCTTGGATAACGCGGTGGACAGCATGATCGCCACGCTGGTTAAAGGCTCTCCCCAGGCACAGCGGGCTACCAAGGCACTATTAGCCACCGTGGCCCAAGCTCCAGATGCCGATGCTACTCGTGAGCACACCTGCCAAGTGATTGCCAAGCTGCGGGTGAGCCAAGAGGGCCAAGAGGGCCTCGCCAGCTTTTTGGACAAGCGTCGCCCCGCCTGGACATCTCCTGAAGAACACAATAACGCTGCGGAGCCACGCTCATGACGTTTACCCCGACCAAATTCGATACGCTCCTGGTGGCCAACCGCGGCGAAATCGCCTGCCGCGTGATGCGCACCGCCCTCCGCATGGGGTTAAAAACCGTGGCGGTTTATTCCGATGCCGACGCCACCTCCCGCCACGTGCGTGAAGCCGATGAAGCCGTGCGCCTCGGCCCTGCCGCCGCCCGGGAAAGCTACTTAAACGTTGACGCGGTGATTGAGGCCGCCCAACGCACCGGCACCGGCGCGATTCACCCCGGCTATGGCTTCCTGTCTGAAAACGGCACCTTTGTTAAAGCGCTAGAGCAAGCGGGCATTACTTTTGTTGGCCCGCCCGCTTCCGCCATTGCCGCCATGGGCGACAAGTCTGCCGCCAAAGCGCGTATGGCGAATGCGGGCGTGCCGCTGGTGCCCGGCTACCACGGCGACGATCAAGGCGATGCCCTGCTGCGTTCCGAGGCCGATAAGATCGGCTACCCCGTCATGCTAAAAGCCAGCGCCGGTGGCGGCGGTAAAGGCATGCGCGTGGTAGAGAGCGGTGAAGGCTTCCAGGCCGCGCTGGACGGCTGCCGCCGGGAGTCTAAAGCCGCGTTTGGCGATGACCGCATGCTGATCGAGAAGTATCTAGTACAGCCCCGCCATGTGGAAGTACAGGTATTCTGCGACCGTTACGGCAACGGCGTGTATCTGTTCGAGCGGGACTGCAGCGTGCAGCGCCGACATCAAAAAGTGATTGAAGAAGCCCCCGCCCCCGGCATGACGACTGAACTGCGCGCCGCCATGGGCGATGCCGCCGTTCGCGCCGCCCAGGAGATTGGCTACGTGGGTGCGGGCACGGTGGAGTTTCTGCTGGACTCTTCACCAGGTCAGGACGGCGCTTTCTATTTCATGGAGATGAACACCCGCCTGCAGGTCGAGCATCCCGTTACCGAGATGATTACCGGTCAAGACCTGGTGGAGTGGCAACTAAGAGTCGCTATGGGCGAGCCGCTGCCCTGCCGCCAGGACGAGCTGACCATTACCGGCCACAGTTTCGAAGCACGCATTTACGCCGAAGACCCGGAGCAGGACTTCTTGCCCGCCACTGGCCTGCTCACCCGCTTCGCGCTGGACTTGGAAGGCGCAGGGCTAGGCGCTGATCAAGTGCGATTGGATAGCGGCGTGGAGAGCGGCGATACGGTGTCGATGCACTACGACCCGATGCTCGCCAAGCTGATTGTGCATGGCGTTGACCGCGACGCTGCGCTAGCCACCCTCAACCGGGCGCTGGCGGCGCTGGATGTACAGGGCGTGGTCACCAACCGCGCCTTCTTGCAGCGCTTAGCCAATCACCCTGGCTTTAAGAACGTCGAGCTGGATACCCGCTTTATCGAGCGCAACGAAGCTACCCTGTTTGCTCCGCGTCCGTTTTCTACAGAAAACTATGCCAGCGCCGCGCTGATTGGTTTGCATCAATTAGCCCAGGAGTGCAAAAGCGACTCCCCTTGGGACCGCCACGATGGTTTCCGACTGAACGCGCCGCACACCATTCGCATTGCGCTGTGTGACCCGGCAAGCGCTCAAGCCGCGGATAATGACAGCGCAGTGGTCGTGGTAGAGGGCAAGCGTGCCACCTTGGATACCCGGTGGCAGCTCACCATTGGCAACAGCACACTGACTGCCAGCCTACAGCCGCTGGAAGGCGATGCTGTGGCCATCACGCTGAATGGCCACCGTCGCCGCCTACAGGCATATAAAGATGGTCATGTCGTGGTGATGGCCGAACCCAGCGGTGAAACCCGCCTGTTCTGGCGGCGCATCGATGCCATCGACCACGGCCACCACGAAGCGGAATCCACCCTCACCGCTCCGATGAACGGCACGGTAGTGGCGCTGCTGGTGGAGCCCGGTGCTCAGGTTGAAAAAGGCATGCCGCTGATGGTGATGGAAGCCATGAAGATGGAGCACACCATGACCGCTCCCGCCGATGGTAGCGTAGAAACCTTCCACTTCCAGGCAGGCGATACGGTAAGCCAGGGCGCTGTACTCCTCGACTTTGCCCCCAGCGAATAGGAGCACCACCATGGCACTGCCTACGTCTATCAAGCTATTTGAAATGGCCCCCCGCGACGGGCTGCAGAACGAGCCGGGCACCCTGGTGCCCACCGCCACCAAAATCGAGCTGATCGAGCGGCTGGCGAATGCGGGTATTCACCATATCGAAGCAGCCAGCTTTGTCTCGCCCAAGTGGGTGCCGCAAATGGGCGATGCCGCTGAGGTGATGCGCGGCATTCAGCGCCAGCACGGCGTGGTGTATTCCGCGCTGACGCCAAACCTAAAGGGGTTGGAAAGCGCCCTGGAGGCAGGTGTTGAGGAAGTCGCGGTATTCGGTGCGGCATCGGAAGCGTTCTCCCAGAAGAACATCAACTGCTCAATTGCCGAGTCGCTGGCGCGCTTTGAGCCGGTGCTTGCCCGCGCCAACGAGGCAGGCGTGCGGGTGCGGGGCTACGTCTCCTGCGTGCTGGGCTGCCCTTATGAGGGCGACATTGCCCCCCATAAAGTGGCTGACGTCGCCAAAGCGCTGTATGAGATGGGCTGCTATGAAGTTTCCCTGGGCGACACCATTGGCGTGGGTACGCCGCTGGCCGCTAAGCGAATGATCGAAGCCACTCGCCAACAGGTGCCGATTGAGAAACTGGCCGCTCACTTCCACGACACTTACGGCATGGCGATTGCCAACCTGTACGCCGTGCTGGAAGAAGGCGTGAGCGTGATCGATGCCGCCACGGCAGGCCTGGGTGGCTGCCCCTACGCTAAGGGCGCATCGGGCAATGTGGCCACCGAAGACGTGCTCTATTTATTGGAAGGGCTGGGTATCGATACCGGCATCGACCTGCAGGCAGTGATCGATACCGGCTACTGGATCACTCAGCAGCTTGGCCGTAAACCCAGTGCCAAAGTGGCACTCGCCAAAGGGTGTGCCAAAAGCAGCAAAGCATAACGCCACCCAAACAACCTAATAATTAAAAATGCGTCACTTCCCGTTCAGATAAGAAAAAGACATCGGAGACTCACCATGGCATCACCTGCAACCTTGCCCAGCTACACCAGCAGCACCGCAGAAAAGCCGCTGTTGGGCATGACCATTGGCGATAAATTCGACCAAATTGCCGCCCAGTATCCGGATAACGACGCGCTGATTGCGCTACACCAGAATATTCACTGGAGCTACCGCGAGCTTCAGCAGGAAGTGAACCGCTGCGCCCGCGCCCTGCTCGCGATTGGTGTACAAAAAGGCGACCGCGTGGGCATTTGGGCACCCAACTGCAGCGAATGGACGTTGACCCAGTTTGCCACCGCTAAAATTGGCGCGATCCTGGTGAACATCAATCCCTCTTACCGAACCCACGAGCTGGAGTACGCGCTGAACCAGTCCGGCGCGCGCTTTTTAGTCACCGCCAACCAATTCAAAAGCTCCGACTACACGGCGATGCTGTTCGAGCTGGCGCCAGAGCTCAACAGCTGCGCGGAAGGCAAGCTAACATCACAAAAGCTGCCGGACCTTGAGTGTGTGATTAATTTAAGCGCCGACAAGCACAGCGGCATGTGGCGCTGGGCAGATTTCATCGCCGAAGCCGACAAGGTGAGCCAAACCGACGTGGACGACCTACAGGCCACGCTGCAGTTCGATGATCCGATCAATATCCAGTACACCTCTGGCACCACCGGCTTTCCCAAAGGGGCCACGCTCTCTCACCACAACATTCTTAACAACGGCTTTTTTGTGGCCGAAAGCATGGGCTTTACCAGCGAAGACCGCTTGGTGATTCCCGTACCGCTCTACCACTGCTTTGGCATGGTAATGGGCAACCTGGGCTGCGTGACCCACGGCGCGGCGATGATCTACCCAGATGAAGGCTTCGACCCCGGTAAAGTGCTGAAAGCCGTTCATGAGCAGAAAGCCACTGCGTTGTATGGTGTTCCTACCATGTTCATCGCCGAGCTTGAGCACCCGGATTTCGCCAGCACCGATTTTTCGACGCTGCGCACCGGCATTATGGCGGGCTCCATTTGCCCGGCAGAGATCATGAAGCAGGTCATCAACAAGATGAACATGAAGGGCGTGCAAATCGCCTACGGCATGACCGAAACCAGCCCGGTCTCCACGCAAACCGGCGCGAACGACACCATTGAAAAGCGCGTTTCCACCGTGGGCCGCACCCAGCCCCACCTGGAGAGCAAGATTGTCGACCCCGGCAACGGCGGTATTCTACCCCGTGGCGAAATCGGCGAGCTGTGTACCCGTGGCTACAGCGTGATGCTGAAGTATTGGAACAACGACAAAGCCACTGCTGAGGCCATCGACGAGACAGGCTGGATGCACACCGGCGACTTGGCCACCATGGATGACGAGGGCTACATCCAGATCGTCGGTCGCATCAAAGACATGGTGATTCGCGGCGGCGAAAACGTCTACCCGAAAGAGATCGAAGAGTTCTTGTACGCTCACCCGGCGATTTCCGAAGTACAGGTCACCGGCGTGCCAGATAAAAAGTACGGCGAAGAGCTGATTGCCTGGGTGAAGCTCAACAGCACGGCGGGCGAAATTACCGGGGAAGACCTGCGCGAATACTGCAAAGGCAAAATCACCCACTTCAAGATCCCGCGCTACTTCAAGTTCGTGGATGAGTTCCCGATGACCGTGACCGGCAAAATTCAGAAATTCAAAATACGCGAAATCTCGATTAAAGAGCTGGGGCTGGAAGACCAAAAGTAAAAGGGATCGAAGCTGTTACAACGATCAACTGTCGATCAGAACAACCCGTAGCGGCGGCCTTCGCCAGGGTTGTTCTGATCCTGAGACGCTAGCCCCAACCGAGGCTCCCCATGCCCACTTCCCTCGCCCACCACTACCATCAAGCGCTGCGCGACCAGGATATCCTTAACCAACTGAGCTCCCACTACCCCGATGGCCCCACGCTGCATCAATTAGCACCGCTCGACCAGCTGCATATTGGCGGTATCGCCGCATCAAAAAGGCTCTTGGATTTGCTCGATCAGAGCGCCCCTATGGCGCTGGATATTGGCGCAGGGCTGGGGGGATTGATGCGCCAGGGGGCCGCATTGGGTTTTCATCTCACCGGACTGGATATTACCCACCGCTTTAACGTGCTGAATCAAGCCATCAGCGAACTGGCAATGACACAGCCTCCTAACGATTCATCAGCGGGCACTCTGCGCTGTGTGACGGGAGATGCCTGCGCACTGCCGTTTAGTGATGCCAGCTTCGATGCTGTGCTGTTCCAACACAGCCTGATGAATATGCCCGATCCTGCACGCGTACTGGCCGAGTGCCGCCGCGTGCTGCGCCCCGGCGGGCAGCTGGTGATGCATGAGGTGGTCAGCGGCCCTCACTGCGAGGCACTGCGTTTTCCGGTGCCCTGGGCAGAAGGGCCGACACACTCGCATTTGCTGACGTTGGCGGCATTGACACAGCGACTGCAAACGGCGGGCTTCGATATTCGACACTGCGAAGACTGGAGCCACACCGCGCTTAAATGGCGCCAGCGCCAGCGTCAAAAAGAGCAGGCCCCGCGTACCGGTGTGCTCTCCCCGCAGTGGGTGTTTGGCGAACGGTTTATGTGCATGGGTAAACATTTATTGGAAAACTTGGCGAATGGTGCAATTAACGTGGTGGAAATCAGCGCCCGTTGCTAGTCTGTTAGGGATAACGTCAACAAGAAAGGACAAGAGGAACGCCAATGAACCGCTTGGCAAGCACCCTGCTCTTGAGTCTGTTCGGCACGCTCCTACCCCTAGAAGCCACCTTGGCCGATGATGACGCTCCTGCTCTCTCCTATGCAGCCCCCAATAGCGAATGGATGCGCCTCGATAACGGTGTGGTGCTGGAAGGCAGCGACCTGAGCAGCCTGGACACCAACACCACCGGCTTTCGGCTGACCGCGGGATTCAGCCCCGAACAGCTGCCCCGGCTGGATATCGGTGCCGAGATCGCCTATCGCGAAAGTGAAGAAGTCCCCATTACTTCCCAGATGAACCCGCTGCTCATGGACACCCTGAGCCTGGGTGGCGCCTTGGTGGCAGGCGTGCGCATGGGCGCCGTCAGCATTTATGCCAAGTCCGGCTTCACCGAGTGGCGTGGTGAAGCGTACCAGCCCCAGGCCGATGATGGCGGCACGGCGCTACTGCAAGGCTTCGGCGCCACCATGACCATCAACCGGTTGATCAGCCGTTTCGAGTACGAGCGTATCGATGCAGCCACGCTCAGCCACCTCAATATGCTCAGCGCTTCGCTACACCTGCCGTTTTAATCCCAGTTTTCGATGCTGCCAGCCGAGATGTCTCTTGACTCGGCGTTTATCCGTGTTAATGTACTATCGTACTAGTACATTAACACGGATTACATCGACCGCTGGTGACTCACTCATGCCCCTCTCTCCGTCACACTATCAGACTGAGCTGGTACGCCATCTGGTGGCCATCGAGACCCCCGAGGCCATGGACGCTGCGCTGGCAAGCCTTCTGACACCAGCAGAGTACCAAGAAATCAGCAAACGCCTACAGATTTTTAAGCTGCTGCGCGATGGCGTGCCCCACCGCAAAATTGCCGAAACCCTAGGCGTGGGTATTGCGACCGTGTCACGCGGATCACGCGCGCTGACGATGTTAGCCTCTTCACGGAATGATCACTTATGAGCACTACCGATACGGCCGCTGCGGCAGGCCCACAGCCGTTTACCCTGCCCCGCAAGCCCCACTACGTTACCCTGGCGGCGGACTGCGACTTCTTTGCCCTATTTCAAAAAATCGAGCGGCACTTCGATACCTGCTACATGCTGGAGTCGCTGGGCGAAGATAGCCACATGGCGCGCCACTCGATCATTGGTTTCGACCCCGAGTACACGCTCTACGCCAATGGCACCACGCTGACCATTGAAAACCGCGACGGCGATGCCAAGCATTACCAGAGCGACAATCCCTACGAGCTGCTGCGCAGCCTGATCCCGCAAAATATTATTTCACGCAAATACGCGGGCGGATTAAGCGGTTACCTGGGCTACGACGCCATGCAGTACTTCGAGCCGTCGCTGACGCTGAAAGCCAGCGACGACTTCGATACGTTCCGCTTTGGGCTGTATAAAGACGGCTTGATCCTCGACAAGATGACCGGGGAAGTCACCTACTTCTACTACGACAATAGCCGCTACGAGTTTCTGCAGACGCTGATCGACGCCGACGACGAACCCGCAGGCCCGCTGCACATTACAGCGCTGGGCGACACCATGAGCAAAGCCGAGCACGCCGAAGCGGTCGCCAAGGTGAAGCAGGACATCATCGACGGCAAAGTTTTTCAGTGCGAAGTGGGCTTTAAAAAGCGTTTTCGCATTCAGGGCGACACCCTGGCGCTTTACGAGCAGCTGCGTACCATCAACCCCTCGCCGCAGATGTACTACGTGAAGTTTGGCGAACAGAAGCTGATTGGCGCGAGCCCCGAGCTGCTGTTCCGCCTGCGCCAGGGCGAGATGGAGACGTTCCCGCTGGCAGGCACTACCCTGCGCGGCCAAACGCCCCAGGAAGATACCCAGCTTGCCCGCGCGCTGCTCAACGACCCCAAAGAGATCGCCGAGCACAATATGATTGTGGACCTGCACCGCAACGATATTGGCCGAGTGGCCCAGTTTGGCACGGTGAAAGTACGCAGCCTAATGGATATCAAGCGCTTCAGCCACGTTCAGCATATCTCTAGTGAGATCGTCGGAATCATTGCCGAAGGCGAAGACATGTTCACCGCGCTGGCCAGCAACTTCCCGGCGGGCACGCTAACCGGCGCACCTAAAATCGAAGCGATGAAAATCATCGATGACCTAGAAACCGATGGGCGCGGCCCCTACGGCGGCGCGGTGGGCCAGTTCTCTTTCAACGGCGACTGCACCTTTGCGATCCCGATCCGTACGGTGTTTGTCAACGGCGAGCGCGCCTACGTACAAACCTGCGGCGGCAACGTGTACGACAGCAACGCCGAGGATGAATACGAAGAGATTCGCCGCAAATTCGCCGGCACTCGCAAGGCCTTGGCCCCCTTTATGGATACGGAAACGGAGAGCCCCGCATGAAGGTGCTGATCATCGATAACTACGACTCCTTCACCTATAACCTTTACCAGTTTATTGGTGAGATTCTGACCACGGAGAAGAATCGCGGCGAGCTGCCTCATTTTGAGATCATGGTGAAGCGCAATAACCAGATTGATTTTAAAGCGATTGAAGCCATGGCGCCGGATCGCATTATTATCTCGCCTGGCCCAGGCTCGCCGGATGACCCGCGCTACTTTGGCGTATGTGCCGAGGTGATTGAGAAGCTGGGCAAAACCACGCCACTGCTGGGGGTTTGCTTAGGCATGCAAGGGATTGTGCATGTGTTTGGCGGCAAGGTGGTCAAAGCGCCGCTGCCAATGCACGGTAAAATCAGCCCCATTAATCACAATAACCAATCGGTATTCAACGGCGTGCCCGACCAGCTTGAAGTGATGCGCTACCACTCACTGATTGCCGATGCGGCGACACTTCCAGAGTGCCTAGAAGTGACCGCCACAGTAGGTGCACTCACCGCCGACAACTTTGCTGAGCGCGGCCGCTGGCAGGCAGCGGGTGAATTTGAGCTGATGGGCGTAAAGCACCGTGACTACCCAATTCACGGCATTCAGTTTCACCCGGAGTCGTTTGCCACCGAGGGCGGCAAAGAGCTCATCGCTAACTTCCTATTTGCCCCTAACGCAGTGGCATAACCGCGACAAGACCACCTAACACTGCAATATTGAGCAGCACCGTGGCCCAATAAACGCGTCGAAAGCTGGTTTTTTGGGTCTTGTGGCGCAGCTGCTGCTGCGCGCACCATGCCCCCGGCCAACCGCCTAGCAGCGCCAGCCAGTGCAGCGTTTTCTCACTCACCCGCTGGCGCTGTTTAATCGCGGCCCGCTTATCCCACGCATAGAGAACGTAGGTAATCACGCTGGCCGTCGCATACCACGCCAGTAGGTAACTCATATAAGTTGGCATCTCTGTCATGGAGAACTACTTGCGCCGGGAAGGCGGCTTACCGGAGGCAGCTTTACCCCCGCTGGGGCGTCCGCCCTTTATCGCGCCCTTACGCGCGCCCGGTTTGCCGCTAGAGTGGCTCCCGGGCCTCCCCTTTCCTTTAGTGGCCGGTCTTCCCGCTGACACTGCTCCTTTGCCGCCTGACTTACCAGCAGCGGCCCCTTTTGCCTTGGGATCCTTGCGGGCTTTGTTACCCGCGCCGGCACCTGAAGAGGCCCGTTTTGCTGCCGTCTTTTTATCCTGCGCGCTACTTCTACCGCCGCTGTAGTTGGGTCGGGCGATTTTTTTCTTCTCAGGTGCTTTCTTCTCAGATGTTTTCTTCTCAGGCGCTACATCTGAGGTTTCGGTGAGGGCAACAATGGTCTCGATCTCTTTGGGCGTCAGGTCACGCCAATCCCCCAGCGCCAGCCCTTTCAGCGAGACGTTCATGATGCGCGTACGTACCAGTTGCGTCACTTCGTAGCCAAAGTATTCGCACATACGGCGAATTTGGCGGTTGAGCCCCTGCACTAGCGTGATATTGAACACAAAGGTGGACTCTTTAACCACCTGACACTTTTTGGTCATCTGCCCAAGGATCGGCACGCCGCCCTGTATACCGGCAATAAACTCGTTGGTGATCGGTTTATCGACCGTCACCACGTACTCTTTTTCGTGGTTGTTGTTGGCGCGCAGGATTTTGTTGACCAAGTCGCCGTTGTTGGTGAGAAAGATCAACCCCTGGGAGTCTTTATCTAAGCGCCCAATGGGGAAAATACGCGTGCCGTGCTTCACAAACTCAACGATATTGTCTTTTTCTGCCGACTCCGTGGTGCTGACAATCCCCACCGGTTTGTTGAGCGCGATCAGTACTAAATCCTCCTCTTCCTGCGGCTCAATCTCCTGGCCGTTGACCTTTACCCGATCCCCCGCGACCACTTGGTCACCAGTGGTTGCCCGGCGGCCGTTGATCCACACATTGCCCTGCTCGACAAAGCGGTCCGCCTCCCGGCGGGAGCAGAGGCCGCTTTCGCTGATGTATTTATTGATACGGGTAGATTTTCGTAACGACATAAATCGCCATATAGCCTAAATAAACGTTAAAAAGAGGAGCCGGGCTGCTTGAGGAACTCGACCTCTTCCGGAGTCGAGGCTCTGCCCAAGACCGCATTGCGATGCGGGTAGCGCCCAAAGCGATCGATAATCTGTTGGTCGATTTGGGCATCTTTCTTAAACCACTGGGCTGGCGACAACTCCTGAAACCAGAATGCCAGCACGGCCTGAGCGTCTGTGGTCATGTTTCTGCCTCCAACACTGGACATAAAGAAAAGCGCCGCCACCCATCGGTAGCGGCGCTGGTGGGCTGTCTTCAGCTTAGCCGGTGTTACGCAGGCCAGCCGCAATACCCGCCATGGTGACCATTAACGCGCGGGAGAGATCTGGGCTAATCGCCCCATCAGCATCCCGGTTACGCTGCAAAAGCTCGGCTTGCAGGCCATGCAGCGGGTCGATGTAGGGGTTGCGCACGTCAATCGCCTGACGAATCAGTGGCGTGTTCTCCAGCAGTTTCTCCTGCTGCAGGATATCTAACACCACGTCTTCCAGACGCTCGAAGCGCTCACGGAGTTTTTTGCCCAGCGCTTTTAGCGACGGCTCGTCCACCAAGCGGTGCTCGTAGTAGGCGGCAATCGCCACGTCTGCTTTGGCTAGCAGCATCTCTAACATATCCAGGTAGGTGCCAAAGAAGGGCCACTGGGTGCGCATTTCTTGCAGCACTTCACGGCCGCCGGGCTGCTCCAGACGGCGGGAGAAGGCTTCGCCACTGCCAAGCCAAGCGGGCAGCATCAGGCGGATCTGCGTCCAGGCAAAAATCCAGGGGATCGCCCGCAGGGTTTCTACGCCACCATCCTGACGGCGCTTGGTGGGCCGCGAGCCTAGCGGCAGCCTACCCAGCGCGCCCTCCGGCGTCACCGCACGGAAATAGGGGACGAAGTCGGGATCTTCCCGTACAACACCCACGTAAGCCGCATGGGCCACCTTGGCCAGTTGATCCATCTCTTCGCGCCAGTGGGGTTCCGGCGCGGGCGGTGGCAATAGCGTGGCTTCCAGCACCGCACAGGCGTAGATCTCCATGGAACGCAGCGCGATATCCGGCTGGCCGAACTTAAAGCGAATCATCTCGCCCTGCTCGGTCACCCGCAGGCTGCCGTTCACGGAGCCAGGCGGCTGAGACAGAATCGCCGCGTGAGCCGGGCCGCCACCACGGCCAACGGTGCCGCCACGGCCGTGGAACAGCGTTAGGTCCACACCATGTTTCTCACACACGTTCACCAGCGCTTCCTGGGCGCGGTACTGTGCCCAAGCGGCGGCGAGCTGACCGGCATCTTTGGCGGAGTCGGAGTAGCCGATCATCACTTCTTGGCGGTCTTTCGTCAGGGCGCGGTAGCCCGGCAGCGCCAGCAGCTGATCAACCACATCCCCCGCGTGGTCCAGGTCGTTGAGGGTCTCGAACAGCGGCGCGATGGGCAGCGTTACTTGCCCACCCACTTCCTTCATCAACAGTGCCACGGTGAGCACATCAGAGGGCTCGGCGGCCATGGAGATAATGTAAGTACCCAGCGCTTCCGCGTGCTCCTGGGCGATCACCTTGAAGGTATCGATGACTTCCCGGGACTCTGCCGAACACTCCCAGCGGCGGGGAATCAGCGGGCGGCGAGACTCAAGCTCCGCCAGCAAAAACTCCTGACGCTGGGTTTCGCTCCACTCCTGGTAATGGCCTAGCCCCAGGGAGCTGGTGAGTTCTTCCATTACTTGGGCGTGGCGGCTGGCTTCCTGGCGAAGGTCGAGCTTGGTCAGCGTGACGCCGAACACGGCCACGCGGCGCAGGGTATCCAGCAGCGCACCGTTGGCAATGGTATCCAGCCCCACGTCGCACAGCGAGCGGTAGCAGGCCAGCAGCGGCGCGTAAATTTGGTCGCGGGTTTCAATAATCGGCCCGCCATCGTAGTTGCGGCCATCCAGCTGCGCTTTTGCCCAGTCGCGGGTGGCTTCCATTTTGGTTAGTAACCGTTTGAGCAGCTCCCGGTAGGGTTCCGCCACATCGCCCACTTCGGCTTTTAGGGCGCTGTTGGCTTTCCACATGGAGAGCTCGGTTTTGAGCTGTTCTAAATCGCGCAGATAGAGATCCGCTGCCATCCAGCGGCCTAGCAGCAGCACTTCCTGGGTGACTTTGGCGGTGACATTCGGGTTGCCGTCGCGGTCGCCACCCATCCAGGAGGCGTAGCGAATCGGCGCGGCATCCAGCGGCAGGCGCTCGCCCGCAGTGTCCAGCAGCAGGTTATCCAGGTCGCGGTGGAAATCCGGCACCGCCTGCCACAGCGAGTTCTCGATCACCGCAAAGCCCCACTTCGCCTCATCCACCGGCGTTGGGCGTTCGTGACGAATCTCGTCGGTATGCCACGCCTGACTAATCAGCTCTTCCAAGCGGCCTTGGGCGCGGGCGCCGCGTTCGGGGTAATCTTCCGAACTCTCAATCGCGGTCAAGCACTCATCAATGGCGTCGTACTTCTGAATCAGCGTGCGGCGGATAACTTCGGTGGGGTGGGCGGTCAATACCAGCTCGACGCGCATATTGGCTAGAGTTTCCACCAGTTTACGGGGCGAGTTACCGACCTGCTGAGCACGTGCTAACAACTCTCCTAGCGCTGGCTGCGAGCCGGGTTTGTAGTCCTCGACCCGGCGAAACCGCGCCCGATAGTGCTGCTCGGCAATGTTAGCCAGGTTCAAAAACTGGTTAAAGGCGCGGGTAACGGGTAAGAGGTCGCGCTCGGGAAGCTGGCGCAGGTACTCTATCAACTGGCGCTGCTGCAGTGAGTCGCCCTGGCGACCCCGCTTGGCATGGGCACGAATGGTTTCGATTTTATCGACAAACGACTGGCCTAAATCGTCGGCAATGGTTCTTCCCAGGCTATCGCCTAGGATACGCACGTTGTCGCGCAGGGATTCGTGTAAATCATGACTCATGGGCGTGGCCTCCTTGCGGGGTCGCGTTGATGATTTTGAAATTAGCGTTGTTCTTGGGCTTTAGCGGCTTGCCAGTGGCCTTCCATTTCGTCCAGCGAGGCCTCGCTTAGCGGGCGCTCTGCCTCGGCAAGCGCGCGTTCCACATAGCGAAAGCGGCGCTCAAATTTTGTATTGGTGTTACGCAGGCACTGTTCGGGGTCGGCCCCGAGGGTGCGGGCTAAATTGGTGACGGCAAACAGCAGGTCGCCGACCTCCTCCTGGGCGTGCTGACGATCCCCCGCCGCCAGCGCCTCTTCGACCTCCTCCAGTTCCTCGCGAATTTTGGCCAGTACGCCCTCGGCATTCGACCAATCAAAGCCTACGCGGGCGGCCCGCTTCGAGAGCTTGGCGGCGCGGCTTAACGCAGGCAGCGTTCGGGGCACATCGTCCAGCACCGAAGGAGGTTGCGTAGCACGCTTGGCGCGTTCGTCGGCTTTGAGCGCTTCCCAGCGGCTATTCACCTGCTGGGTCTTTACTTCATCGGCACTCACGCCGGTCGGGCGACGGGACGCCAGCGTTCCGTCTGGGAACACATGGGGATGACGGCGCAGCATCTTGGCGGTCAGCGTATCGACGATATCGTGAAAATCGAAGCGCTGCTCTTCTGCGCCAAATTGGGCGTAATAGACCACTTGAAAAAGCAGGTCGCCGAGCTCGCCGGGCAGTTCATCGAAGGCGCGACGCTCGATGGCGTCGGCCACTTCGTAAGCCTCTTCCAGGGTGTGGGGCACGATGCTGTCCCAATCCTGCTGGATATCCCACGGGCAGCCCTGCTCCCGGTCGCGCAATACGGCCATTAGGGTGAGCAAATCATCCAGGGTGTGGCGCATCAGGCCCCTCCTTTGCGGGCACTTTTTTCGGGGTCGGCATTACGCAGGCGGCGCACTTCGGTCACGTTGGGTAGCTGCTGGATGCGCGAGAACAGCCTGCCGAGAGATTCCAGACCGTCCACTTCCAGGGTAATCCTCAGGCGGGCAATGCCTTCGTCAGTGTCGGTTAAGGTATTCACCGCCAGCACGTTGACCTTCTCGTTGCCCAGCAAGCCCGTCACATCGCGTAGCAGGCCCGAGCGGTCCCAGGCTTGAATCTCGATGGTCACCGGGTAACGGGTGTGGGCCCGCTCGCCCCACTCCACCTCGATAATGCGCTGGGGCTCTTCCATGCGCAATTGGAGAATGTTGGGACAGTCCTGGCGATGAACGGTCACGCCGCGCCCTTGGGTAATAAAGCCGACAATCGGCTCGCCGGGTACCGGGCGGCAGCAGTTGGCCATGCTGGTTTTCAGGTTGCCCACGCCCAGCACGGTGATGTCGCTTTGGGTCGCCTTGCTGGGCTGGCGGCGGGGTTTGGCTAGCAGGCGATCGAGCTGCTCTTGGTCGTCGGTTTCACCAAACAGTTGCTGGGCCTGGTGCAGCACTTGACCAATTCGCAGGTCGCCCGCCCCCAGCGCCGCGTACATATCGTCGGCGTTTTGGTAGTTGACGGCTTTGGCGAGCTTAGCAAGGTCCAGCCCTTCCACATCCAGGCGGCGCATTTCACGCTCAAACAGCGTGCGCCCTTCGTCCAGGTTCTGGTCGCGGGCCTGATGCTTAAACCACGCCTGAATTTTTGCCCGGGCGCGGGAGGTGCGCACGTAACCTAAGCTGGGGTTGAGCCAGTCACGGCTGGGGCCGCCTTTGGTGGCAGTAAGAATCTCGATCTGCTGGCCGGTTTTGAGCTTGTAGGTCAGCGGTACGATACGGCCGTTAACCTTGGCTCCCCTGCAAAGGTGGCCAATTTCGGTATGCACCCGGTAAGCAAAATCGATCGGCGTGGCGATACGCGGCAGGTCGATGACGTGCCCATCGGGGGTAAAAACGTAGATGCGGTCTGGGGCGACATCGCTGGAGAGGCCTTCGCGCAGGTCGCCAAAGCCGCCCACTTCGTCCTGCCACTCCAATACTTGGCGCAGCCAGGCGATTTTCTCTTCGTAGCTGCGGCTCTTGGCGTTGGTATCGTGGCCTTTATAGCGCCAGTGGGCACACACCCCAAGCTCTGCCTCGTCGTGCATGGCAAAAGTGCGGATCTGAATCTCCAGCACCTTGTTTTCCGGCCCGAGTACCGCCGTATGCAGCGACTGGTAGCCGTTTTTCTTGGGGTTGGCAATGTAGTCGTCAAACTCGTTGGGAACGTGGTGCCAGCGGGAGTGGACAATCCCCAGTACGGTGTAGCAGTCGGTGACTTCCGGCACCAGAATACGCACGGCGCGTACATCGTGCACTTGCGAGAAGTCGATCCGTTTGCGTTTCATTTTGCGCCAGATGGAGTAGATGTGCTTGGCTCGACCACTCACGTCGTAACGGTGAATGTGTTGCGCTTCCATCAGGCTTTTGAGGGTTTCGACGACGTCGTGAATATAGCGGTCGCGATCAAGGCGCTTCTCCGCCAATAGCTTGGCGATGGCCTTGTACTCATCCTCGTGCAGGTAGCGAAACGAGAGGTCTTCTAGCTCCCAATTGATCTGGCCAATGCCCAGGCGGTGGGCCAGCGGTGCGTAGATATCCGCTACTTCCCTGGCGACCTGTAAGCATTTCTCACGGGGAGCGTCTTTGACTTGGCGCAGCGCACAGGTGCGCTCGGCAATTTTGATCAGGGCAACGCGCACGTCGCCCACCATATTCACCAGCATTTTGCGCAGGTTTTCCTGCTGGTTGTGCTGGCTCATGCCATGGTTGGGTGCCAACGGGTAGCTAATGGCGGCCATTTGCAGAACGCCATCGATGAGCTTGGCGACTTCATCCCCAAAGCGTTTGGTCACCGCCTCCAGGCTCAGCAGCCCTTCCCGCACGGCGCGGTAAAGCACGGCCGCCTCTAGCGCTGGCTGGTCGAGCTTCAGGTCGGCGAGGATGTCCGCCATCTCAAGCCCCATGCGGAAGCTGGAGCCGGGCGACAGCCACACGCGATGGGTTCGAGGCGCTTCCCGATCTAACTGCTCGGCAAGCTCGCAGGCTTCCTGCAAACGCTCGGGTTCACGTAGGCGCACATCTTCTTGAAGGCGCGTTAACCATTGTTGTATGTCCACCTTTCCGCTTTCTGTTAGCGGCTGGTCTTCACGCACTTTCACCATGACTATGACTCTTCCTTTCAGGGTGGCAGCGTTACCTACCGCTACCACCAAGGCTCGCTGCAAAGGGCAAACTAGCCCGCGTATTCAAACAGCATTAACGTTTCCATGTGGGCAGTGTGCAGAAACATATCCGCTACTGCGACTTGCTTAACACGATATCCCGCATGCACAAGGTGTGCCGCATCCCGGGCTAGCGTGGCCGGGTCGCAGGAAACATAGGCCACCTTGGGTATCCGGTGGCGGCCAACCGCTTGGCAGATAGCTTCCGCCCCGCTGCGTGGGGGATCTAATACCAACGCATCCACCGAACGCTCGCGAAGCAGTGTTTTTACCGCTATTGCATCGTTTAGATCTGCCTGTTGAACGCTCACATTGAGCTGGTTCAGCGCTGCGTTAGTGCCAAGGCGCTCTACCATGGCGGTGTTACCTTCTACCGCGTGCACGCTGGCGCCTGCAGCGGCCAGAGGAAGGCTGAAGTTCCCCATCCCGGCAAACAGGTCGAGTAGCTGCATCCCAGGTGCTGGCGTTAACCATGCTACCACCTGAGACACCATCTTTTGATTGACCTCGGCATTTACCTGTAAAAAATCACCTGGCGCAAACTGCAGCACCAACTCAGACTCAGCGCTTTCTTGGTGGGGCGACACACCAAGCGCACTCAGCGAAAAGCGCTCTTCCAGCGCAGGCTCTGCACCATGCCAGTGCAAGGACGGTGACTCACGCCCTAACCATGCGCCTAATCTCACTTGGTGCTGGTCAGCAAACCCTTGCCAGCGCTGCCAATCCTGCGGCTGCTCTTTTAACTGCCTGACCAGCACCACCGTAGCCTGGGGCGTCGCCAGCAGTTCAATATGCCCTACCGCGCGGGGTGCATCCAGTTCAGTAAGCAGTTGCTTTAGTGGGGCTATCAGTGCTTGAAGGGCAGGTACCAATACATGGCAGTGGTCGATATCCACCAGCCGGTGGCTGTTGGCGGCACGAAAACCTAGCCGAACACTTCCCTGAGCGTCGACTTTAACACCTAGCCGCGCCCGTCGGCGGTAACCTTCCTGGTGCCCAGAAATCGCCGCCACCTCGCCAAGCGGTATGCCTTGGCGCGCCATTAATTCGCTAACGACTTCACGCTTGTGGGCGCGCTGGGCATCCACCGCCAGATGCTGCAAATCACACCCGCCGCAGTGTCCGAAGTGGCTGCAAGGCGGCGTCACCCGCTGGGGCGAGGTAGTCATCAGCGCTTTCACATGCGCTTCATCAAAGCGCTTGCGGGTGATGTGCACCGCCACCTCAACCTGTTCGCCCGGTAGCGCTTGGTCGACAAACACGGTTTTACCCGCCGGGTTATGGCTAACGCCACGGCCATCGTGGGCTAACCGTTCAATCACCAGCGGCGCCGAGAAGTCGCTAGTGGTAGCCGCACTCTTGGCCGCCTTGCCGTTGCCGCTTGGCTGGCGCGCCAGCCCGGAGTGGCCGGAGGCGGGACGCGGCGGCCGCCGCTTACCCAACATAGCCATCTATACCTCCGGGGCAAATAAGCCCGTGGAGAGGTAGCGGTCACCACGGTCACAGACAATAAACACGATGACCGCATTTTCGGTTTGTTCAGCAATGCGCAGCGCACCCGCCAGGCTTCCGCCAGATGAAACGCCTGCCAGAATGCCCTCTTCTCGGGCCAGGCGGCGCATATGCGTTTCCGCTTCTTGCTGGCCGATATCCAGGGTGACATCTACACGCGGCGCTTCGAAAATCGCCGGCAGATACTCTTTGGGCCAACGGCGAATACCGGGGATACTCGCCCCGTCAGCGGGCTGCAGGCCTACGATCTGAATGGCGTCGTTCTGCTCTTTAAGATAGCGCGATACGCCCATAATGGTACCGGTGGTACCCATGGAGCTGACAAAGTGGGTGACTTCGCCACCCGTTTGCCGCCATATTTCCGGGCCGGTGGTGCGGTAGTGGGCCAGCGGGTTATCCGGATTGGCAAACTGGTTGAGCGGCTTGCCTTCACCCCGGGCAATCATGGCATCTGCGATATCGCGGGCCTCTTCCATGCCGCCTTCTTTACTGGCCGTAATCAGCTTAGCGCCGTAGGCCGCCATGGCCTGCTTGCGCTCGGCGGAAGCATTTTCCGGCATAATCAGGGTCATGTTGTACCCTTTTAGAGCCGCCGCCATAGCAAGCGCAATGCCGGTATTGCCGGAAGTCGCCTCAATTAACGTATCCCCTGGGGAAATTTCCCCACGAGCTTCCGCTTCACTCAGCATAGAGAGCGCGGGACGATCTTTCACCGAGCCCGCGGGGTTATTGCCTTCGAGTTTGGCAAGCAGCGTATTGTTCTTCCCAGCGGTAATTCGCTTCAAGCGAACCAAGGGCGTATTGCCGACCACATCTTCAAGCGTGGGATAATTCATCGAACATTCCTTATCGTAACCGTTATGCTGCATTATATCGGTGCTGCCTGTGACTGGACAGGCAACCTACTAGATTCAACGAGCTTCTTTCATGTCATTAAACACGCGCCTGCTGTTTGCTCTGCTTGGTTTCCCACTGTTGGTCTACGCCGTTATGGCAATATTGCTTGTTATCCAGAGCGACCTGGGAGGACGCGACGAGCTTAAAGAGCGCTTAATCAGCGCTGGTGAGTTGATGGCTCCCAGCTTAGGCGATGCCATGGCCGACGGGGATTTACAGCGCCTTGAAAAGCTCGCTAGGCAGCTGTTGGAGCATCGCGGGCTGCGAGCCGTGACGCTGTTTGATGAACAGGGCAACCGTCTGCTGGTGCTAGGTAGCTCTATGCCACCGCCTAGACTGGATGCGCCAATGGCAACGGCCATCACCATGGAAGAGGACGCCTGGCGGCTGCGGGTGCCGCTGGGCAGCAGCGACACCCTGCGCATGACGAACGGGTGGTTAGAGGCTGAGATGGATACCCGCACCCTAACGCTTGAGCGCTATAAGCTTATTGCAAGCCTGAGCCTTGGCGGTATGTTGCTGGGGTTACTGCTATTTTTAATCGCATTTGCCATTAGCCGCTATGCTACCCGTCCAATCGAAGAGGCTAACCAGGCACTTTATCGCCTGTCGCGTGGCGACTACAGCTTGCTAATATCATCGGCCAAGCCCACCGAGCTAAAGCAGCTGGCCGATCATATCAACCGTTTAGCCGAACATTTCCAGCAGGCCCAGCGGGATATGCAGAGCCAGATTGAGCAGGCCACCAGTGAGCTGCAGGAGTCGATGGAAACCATCGAAGAGCAGAATATCAAGCTAGACCTTGCTCACCGCAGCGCGCTGCGCGCCAATGCTGTTAAATCCGAATTTCTGGCCAATATGAGCCACGAGATCCGCACACCGCTCAACGGCATTATTGGTTTTTGCCGCTTGCTGGGCCGTTCATCCCTCGACACCCGGCAAGAAGAGTGGCTGGAGCACGTTCGCCGCGCCTGCGATAACCTACTGATGCTGGTGAATGATGTCTTGGACTTCTCCAAACTGGAAGCCGACCGGCTGACTCTGGAAGAGGTCGATGTCGATATTGTTGCCCTGGTTGACGAAATTATTGGCTTGCACGCCCCTGAAGCACAGCGCAAGCAGCTGCACTTGGTCGCCATGGTATATGACGATGTGCCGACTCCCTTATGCGGCGACCCGTTACGCATTCATCAAGTGTTGAACAATCTGCTAGGCAACGCACTAAAATTTACCAACGAAGGCGAGATCATCATTCGCGTTATGCTGGATAGCCAAGAGGGTCAGCATGTCATACTGCATATTAGCGTGAGCGATACCGGCATTGGTTTAAGCGATGAGCACCAGCAGCAGCTCTTTAGCGCGTTCTCACAAGCCGAACCGAGTCACTCTCGCCAGTTCGGCGGCAGCGGTTTAGGGCTGACCATTTGCCGCCAGCTTATTCAGCGGATGGGTGGGGAGATTACGGTAGAAAGCGAACTGGGTAAGGGGTCGACTTTCTCATTTACCCTGCCTCTTCTGGCACACCAGGCGGCTGAGCGCCCGCCGGAGCTGACGCTAGATAACCCCACTATTCGCCTTCACGAAACGCACCCACCCACTCGCCATGTGCTAGAGCATTTACTAGTACGCTGGGGCGCGCGCCCAGTCTCGTTTATTAATGCCGGCAATGAATCGCTGCTGATGCTATGTCTGGCGCAGAGTGACTTTGAAGGTGATCGCAAAGCGTACTGGCAGTCCGTGATTGCGCAAACTCCCTGCCCGGTCATTATTCTGGCGAATACTACTAGCTTTGACCTACCCACGTGGGAATTTCCCTACGGCGGCGAAATGCTGTGCAAACCGTTTACTCGGACGCAGCTTGTGACCACCCTGCGTCAGTTGCTGCAACTGCAACCACTCCCCCTTGCCAGTGAAGCAGTCAGCAAACCGCCGCTTGCCCCTCGCCTAACAATTTTGATTGTCGACGATAACTCGTCAAACCGTGAACTGTTAAAAGCGATGCTGGAGAGCGATACGCTACACATTGTGCTAGCAGAAAGCGGCCAAGAAGCACTGGAGTTTGCGCGCCACCAAATTGCCGATATGGTATTGATGGATATCCGCATGCCGGGGATGGACGGCATACAGGCCACACAAGCGCTGCGGCGTATCAATAATAGCTGGGCGCGCTGCCCTATTATTGCCGTGACGGCCCATGTACTGAGCACTGAACGACAGCAGTGGCTGGCCGAAGGGCTGGATGATGTGCTGATCAAACCCATCGACGATGCCCAGCTACAACAGCTGTTGCAGCGCTTTTTAGGAATTGCACCACGAAAAGCAGCCCCTACTGAAGCAGCTTCCACTCGTCAGTCACAGGTTCCCACCGCTCCCCCTAGCTCGCTGCCAGCGGTCGATTTGATGCTAGGTGCACGCTTGGCAGGAGGCAGGGAGACCTTAGCCAAGCAGCAACTGGTACGGCTCATTGACAGCCTGCCGGAGAGCGAGCAGCAGATACGCGACGCCTTTCAGGCAGGCGATCTAACGGCACTACTGGACTGGGTGCATGGACTAAACGGAGCCAGCCGCTACTGCGGCGCACCAGAACTAGCCCTGCTGGTGGAAACCCTAGAAACGCGCCTGCGTACCAGTGGCCTACGCCATGTAGAGGCACTGCTTGACGAGCTATACGCCGCCATGACGCGCCTTAGCCAAGAGCGCGACTCACTGGTGAGCCGATAACTGCCCAGTATGAGGCATATTATCAGCTCTCTAAAATAACAAAGGCGACGGCGTAGTCGGCTTCATCACTCAGCGTAATATGCGCGGCGGTCGCCCCGCTGGCGGTGAACCGCCGCTGCGCTTCACCGCTCAGTTTAAGGCTGGGCTTCCCCAGGGCATCATTGAGTACCTGAATATCGCCCCACTGCATCCCCTGGCGAAGCCCAAGGCCCAGGGCTTTCACAAAAGCCTCTTTCGCCGCAAAGCGCTTGGCAAGATAGGCGACTGCTTGTCCCTTCTCCTGCCACACCGCCTGTTCGTCGGGCCCTAAGATACGCTGAGCAAAGCGCGGGCCGTGACGCGTCACGGCCTGGCGAAAACGCTCAACTCGGGCAATGTCCGAGCCAATTCCCACAATCATGTTAATGGCCGCAGCAGTGGTGACTGTCGCCGTGATCGTGGTCATGTTCGTGCTCGTGGGCATCAAGCGCAGCCATTAAGCCCGCTTCTTGCCCGGCAATGATTAGTCGTTTCATCTCTTGCACGGCTTCTTTCAAGCCGACAAACAGCGCACGGGCAATGATCGCGTGGCCAATGTTCAGTTCATTAACACCGGGTAGCGCCGCAATGGCTTCCACATTGTGGTAGTGCAACCCGTGACCAGCATTGACCACCAAGCCCAGAGATACGGCGTGTACCGCCGCCGCGCTGAGGCGGTCATACTCGGCGTTGGCCTCGGCACTCCCCGGTTTTGCCTCTGCATAGGCTCCGGTGTGTAACTCGATGGTAGGCGCGCCTGCGCGCTTGGCCGCATCAATTTGTGCTTCATCCGGGTCGATAAACAGCGATACATCGCAGCCAATCGCAGCGAGACGCTGGCAAGCACTGGCGATATGATCGAAACCGCCGACGATATCCAACCCGCCCTCGGTGGTCAGCTCTTCGCGCTTCTCGGGCACCAAGCACACATGGGCCGGGCGCACTTCTTCTGCCAGCGCCAGCATCTCTTCGGTGACCGCCATTTCAAGATTCATGCGCGTATTGAGCACCTCCGCCAGCAGGCGCACGTCACGAGGCTGAATATGGCGGCGGTCTTCGCGTAGGTGGACGGTAATCCCATCGGCTCCAGCTTCTTCCGCCAACAGCGCTGCCTGAACCGGATCAGGGTAACGAGTGCCACGGGCCTGACGCAGCGTGGCAATATGGTCGATGTTAACGCCGAGTAATATCCGTGGGGGATGCATAGCGGGTCTCCAATCAATAAGCAGCGATAGGTCGTTATCGCGATCAATAGTAACGGTGGTTCACTAACGATGACGGCGGCGGGCTAAATCTAGCATCAGCTCGCGAGAACGTAATGCCGTTGGGCCAAGATGGGGGGCCAACGCTGCCCGCATGACCGCTTTCAGAGCGCTCGCTAAGCCCGTAGGCTGCCAGTCGCCTTGCTCTATGTAGCGTAAGGTGCGACCTTCAATACCCTGTTCCGCTGCCACAAAAGCACGGCTGTCAGCATCAAAGCGATAGCGTTGGTGCGGGTCCAGCGCTCCGCCTTCAAGGGTACAAAAACGCGGCGTGGCCTCAAGCACCTCCAATAGCGCCCACTCATAGCGTCTAAGCGCCAAGCCCCTCTCCGCAGGTACCGGCAGCGCATCTAGCAAAGCACTATAAAAAGCAAAGACATCGGTGGCGGCCAGTTCAAGCGGGAGTAAGCGAGTAGCAATTTCATTGGCGTAGAGACCACACAGCAGGCCTTCGCCTGCCAGCAGCGCGGTGTGACCTCGCGATTCCATCAACGTTAACCGTTTTAACTCTCGCTCTCCCCGCCATGACACAAATAGCGGGGTGAACGGCTGCAGCCGCTGGCGAGATTTAGAACCGGGCCGCTGGCCGCCGTGGGCAACCGCCCGGATGCGGCCATGGTTGAGCGTTAATAAGTCGACCAGCGCGCTGGTTTCACGATATGCCCGACGGTGCAGCAGAAACGCAGGCTCGGCGGTCATGGCGGTGCTCAATCGAGATCGTAACCCAGGCTCTTCAGTGCCCGCTCGTCATCCGACCAGCCGCGCTTCACCTTCACCCACATATTCAGCATGACCTTAGTACCCAGCGCACGCTCCATATCCAGGCGCGCTTCACGGCCAATACTCTTGATCCGGTCGCCGTTCTCGCCGATCAAAATCACTTTCTGACCTTGGCGCTCCACCAAAATCAGCGCACTGATGTGCGTGACGCGCTCGGTCTCGCGGAACTCTTCGATCTCGACCGTCATCTGGTAAGGCAGTTCGTCACCTAGCTGGCGCATGACTTTCTCACGCACCAGTTCGGCCGCCATAAAGCGCAGGCTCTTGTCGGTGATTTGATCTTCTGGGAAGAAGTGGATGCTCTCCGGCAAGTGCTTGGCGACTTCCTCCTCCAGGGTCTCTACCTGAGTGCCGTGCTTGGCGGAGATGGGCACAACGGCAGCAAACTCACGGCGTGCGCCTACCTCGGCCAGCCAAGGCAGCAGGTCGGCTTTATCCTGGAGACGATCGACCTTATTGACCGCTAGAATTACCGGCGCTTTCACATGCTCTAAACGCTTTAATACGGACTGGTCTTCGTCGGTCCAGCGAGTGCGGTCGATGATGAACACCACGCAGTCCACATCGCGAAGCGCCTGGGTCGCCGCCTGGTTCATGAAGCGGTTGATGGCCTTGTTGCGATCTTTGGACATGATATGCATGCCCGGCGTGTCGACGTAGATAAACTGCGTCTCTTCAACGGTTTTAATGCCCATCACTTGGTGGCGGGTGGTTTGTGGCCGCCGCGAGGTAATCGAAATTTTCTGCCCCAGAATCCGGTTCATGAGGGTTGATTTGCCTACGTTGGGACGGCCAACGATGGCCACGAATCCGCAGGTTTGGCTCATGATTTGTCTCCAGGGGGTTGTTCGAGATAGGACAGTGCTTCTTCCGCAGCCTGCTGTTCAGCGTGGCGGCGGCTGGGGCCTTTACCAGTGGTATGCTCGCTTAGTAGCTCGATGTAGCACTCCACGGTAAAGGTCTGGGCATGCGCCTCTCCCTTTACAGAGACCACTTCATAGCGCGGCAGCGCCGCTTGGCGCGACTGCAAAAACTCTTGTAAGCGTGTTTTGGGGTCTTTTTGGGTATCTTGCAGCGAAATATTTTCTAGACGCTCGGCATACCACGCCAGCACGCGCTCGCGTACCGCATCCATACCGGCATCCAGGTAAATCGCGCCTATCACGGCTTCCACGGCGTCTGCGAGAATTGACTCGCGGCGGTGGCCGCCACTCTTCATCTCACCGGAGCCTAAACGTAAACACTCACCGAACGCCATTTCCCGCGCCAGTTCGGCGAGGGTTTGGCCTTTTACCAAGCGGGCACGCAGGCGGGAAAGCTGTCCTTCCCGCGCCTGGGGAAAGCGCTGAAACAACGCTTCGGCAATCACGAAATTGACGATAGAGTCACCTAGAAATTCCAGGCGCTCATTGTTACGACCACCGTAGCTGCGATGGGTCATGGCCAGTTCCAAAAGCGTTGGGTCGCCAAAGGTATGGCCGATTCGTCGGCAAAAAGCGGTTAAGGAATTACTCACAGTGCTCCTACGTCATTGACGTTAACTAAGATAACCACACTAACGGTTTGTAAATTATGCTGCTTCATTCAATACGCCGTACGCTGGTGAAGCTGGGCAGGCCGCCATCCCAGTGCATCCAAACAGCAAACGCGCGGCCCACAATGTTATCTTCGGGCACAAAGCCCCAGTAGCGGCTGTCATTGGAATGGTCGCGGTTATCCCCCATAGTGAAGTAGTGGCCTTCAGGCACGACGACTTCGCTCATTTGCGGGCCTGGGTCACGGGGGTTGTTATAAATAAAGTGGCTGACTTCGCCTAACTGCTCTTCCAGCAGTAGCTGTTGGGGAGAGAGCTCCGGGCCCTCTTCAATCAGTACTTTGGTAACCGGCTCGCCGTTGATATAGAGCTGCTTGCCCTCATAGCGAATACGGTCGCCGGGCAGGCCCACCACGCGCTTAATAAAGTTCACCGATGGTTCTTCGGGGAAGCGGAACACCATCACATCGCCCCGCTCAGGGTCGTCTACCTCCAAAAAGCGGTTATGGACAACAGGCAGCCGAAGCCCATAGGCAAATTTATTCACTAGAATAAAGTCACCGATTTCCAGGGTAGGCTTCATGGAACCAGAGGGAATCTGAAACGGCTCTACGATAAAGCTACGCACCACCAACACGACGAGTAGCACCGGAAAAAACGAACGCGCGTAATCGACTGGCCACGGTTCTTTTAGGAGCTTTTCCCGAGTTGGCGCATCCAGGCCTTCCATGGTGGCCGTTTCAGCTTTGGCCACACGCTCACGGCGCTTTGGCCGAAGCACCAGCACATCCAGCAGATAAATGGCTCCAGAGAGTGCAACGGCGAGTACCAGTAATAGTGAAAAATCCATGTGGGGTTCGTATCCCTAGTCGTTTACCTTGAGCACAGCAAGGAAGGCATCTTGGGGAATTTCAACACGCCCCACCTGTTTCATCCGTTTCTTACCGGCTTTCTGTTTCTCTAGCAGCTTTTTCTTACGGCTGACGTCGCCGCCGTAACACTTAGCCGTGACGTTTTTACGTAGAGCCTTCACCGTAGAACGAGCAACCACCTGACCACCAATCGCTGCCTGAATCGCTACGTCAAACATCTGACGCGGAATCAGCTCTTTCATCTTTTCCACCAGCAAACGGCCGCGGGAGTGAGCATGGTCGCGGTGGATAATGACCGCCAGGGCGTCGACTTTATCACCGTTAATCAATACATCGAGACGCACCAGTTTCGCCGCTTCAAAGCGCTCGAAGTTGTACTCTAGCGAGGCATAACCGCGAGAGATGGATTTTAAACGGTCAAAGAAGTCCATGACCACTTCCGACATGGGCAGCTCATAGGTCAGCTGAATCTGGTTACCTAAAAACTGCATGTCCAACTGGGTGCCACGACGCTGCTCGCACTCGGCGATGACGTTACCTACAAACTCCTGAGGTACCAGAATGCTGGCACGCACGATGGGCTCGCGCATCTGCTCTACATCGGCCATATCAGGCAGCTTGGAGGGGTTGGAGACGTACTGGATGTCGCCGTTCTTCATGGCGAGTTCATAGACAACCGTTGGCGCGGTGGTCAGCAGATCCAGATCGTACTCACGCTCCAAGCGCTCTTGGATGATCTCCATATGCAGCGTGCCGAGGAAGCCTACGCGGAAACCAAAGCCCAGTGCATCGGAGTTTTCCGGCTCGTACTCAAGAGAAGCATCGTTAAGGGCGAGTTTTTCCAGGGCATCGCGGAAATCTTCATAATCGTCCGCACTCACTGGGAACATACCAGCGTAAACCTGCGGCTTCACTTTCTGGAAACCTGGCAGACGCGGCACGTCTGGGGTCTTGGTGTGGGTGATGGTATCGCCCACGGGTGCCCCATGAATCTCTTTGATACCGGCCACGATAAAGCCGACTTCACCGGCACGGAGGATATTGGTCTCTTTGCGCAGCGGGGTAAAAATACCCACTTCCGTGGCGTTCCAGTCGCGACCAGTCGACTTGATGCGAATTTTGTCGCCCTTACGCAGCGTGCCGTCAAACAGGCGCACCAGCGAGACAACGCCCAGGTAGTTATCGAACCAGGAGTCGACAATCAGCGCTTGGAGAGGTGCATCGGGGTCACCCTTGGGCGGCGGAATATCGCGCACTAGGCGCTCTAGCAGCGCGTCAATGCCGATACCGCTTTTCGCTGATACCTGGCAGGCATCGGTCGCATCTAAGCCGATAATCTCCTCTACTTCCTGGGCGACCCGGTCGGGGTCGGCCTGGGGCAGATCGATTTTGTTGAGTACCGGCAGGACTTCCAGCCCTTGCTCAATAGCGGTATAGCAGTTGGCCACCGATTGCGCTTCGACCCCTTGGGCGGCATCAACCACCAGCAGCGCCCCTTCACAGGCGTACAGCGAGCGCGAGACTTCATAGGAGAAATCAACGTGCCCTGGGGTATCGATAAAGTTGAGCTGGTAGACCTGTCCATCGGCAGCGGTATAGTCCAGCGTTACCGACTGCGCCTTAATAGTAATGCCCCGCTCACGCTCGATATCCATGGAGTCGAGCACTTGCTCCTTCAGCTCACGTTCCGTCAAACCGCCACAGGTTTGAATCAGACGATCAGAGAGCGTCGATTTACCGTGGTCGATATGCGCGATGATGGAGAAATTGCGAATATGCTTGAGCTTTCCGCTGGAAACGTCATGAGACATCGAGTGTGTTCTGCCTTATTGGTACGCAAGCGTGGGGGTGCGGCGCTAGGCCGAAGGGCAAAAAATCGAGGACCGCACCACTGCATTGCCAAAGTTCGTCAAAAGATAAGTGCTATTGTAGCGATATGCGGGGGATAGGAACAGCAGTCCGGCGAGAACCGCCGGACTGGAGTAAAGACAAGGAGGGGTTATTCGAGTCTTAATGCCACAAACAACGAACGACCATCACGGTATAGCCGCACAGGAATAGCACGGTCATTGGGCAGCTCTTCTACAATGCGCATTAGCTCGTCTGCCGACGCCACGCTGCGGTGATCAATACTCACCAGAATATCGCCAGCGCGCAGGCCCGCCTGGGCAGCCACACTATTAGGCTCTACCTGACTGACTACAACGCCGCCATTGATGTTCAGCCGCTCCCGCATTGCTTGATCCACTTCAGCAACTGCGACACCTAGGCGTACTTGGCTATCGCTATTGGCTGCCGATGTTGCTTCGTTCATATCGGGCCAGCTGCCCAGCTCTACCGTTTCTGAGACTTGCTCGCCATCACGCATTAGCGTTAGTTCGACATCATTGCCAGGTGCTACACGACCAATTAAGCGAGGCAGCGTGCTTGAACGGTCAACCTCTTCGCCATTCACTTCGATAATGACATCTCCCGCTTGCAGGCCACCCTGGGCCGCAGGGCCTTCTGGATCAAGGTCGGCGATCAGTGCGCCAATGGCTTTGCTCATGCCAAAAGACTCAGCCAGATCTTGAGATACCGGCTGGATCATGACACCCAGCCAACCACGATTAACGTGGCCATCTTCACGAAGCTGATCGGCGACATCCATAGCAACGTTAATCGGAATAGCGAACGAAAGCCCCATAAAGCCACCGCTGCGGGTAAAGATCTGCGAGTTAATACCCACGACCTCCCCCTGTAAATTAAACAGCGGTCCACCGGAGTTGCCAGGGTTAATCGCTACATCGGTTTGAATAAACGGTACGTAGGCATCACGGGGTAGCGTGCGGTTAATCGCGCTAACGATGCCTGCCGTCACCGAGTGATCAAACCCAAACGGTGAACCAATGGCAGCGACCCACTCGCCTACTTTCAGTTCGTCAGAGTCGCCAAGATTAAGCACTGGCAGATTGTTAGCATCAATTTTCAGGAGTGCCACATCAGTTTGAGTATCGCTACCGATCAGCTCAGCCGACAATTCGCGCCGGTCGTTCAAGCGCACCAGGATTTCGTCGGCATCCTGCACCACATGGGCGTTTGTCATGACATAGCCATCAGCGCTGATAATAAAGCCAGAGCCTAACGATTGGCGCTCCTCACTGCCTCCCCCGCTACTGCCTGGGGGTGTCGGAAAACTATCGCCAAAGAAGTGACGGAAGATTTCAGGGATTTCCTGGCCGCCAAACCCTTGAATGGCCGGGCTACGCTGAACCGTTCGACTGGTGGAGATATTCACAACGCCCGGTGCAGCATCTTCCACCAATTCGGTGAAATCGGGCAGCGTTTGCGCATAGGCGTTCTGGCCTATAAAAAACATCGCGACTAAGCATAGCCATAGTGTCGAGGGAAGAACCAAGCGCTTCATGCAACAGCTCCTAGTAAAGCAGATACGAAACGAAGGGAGTGCAACTCTTAGCGAGCTACGGAACAACTAACTGACCAAGCGCGGCCGGAAGCGTTCCATCCGCCCACGCATTAGATATTTAAGGACAATAACACCGCATATCAATGCACTAAAGAAAAGCGCTGCGCTTAACCATTCATTAATGCCTAGCAGCGAGGCGCCTCCAGAGACTAACAACGCCGCCAAGAGTGGCAACGCGTAAACCAGAAGCGCTAAATAGCTGATATCGTGTTTAGGTAGTGCAATGGTAACTTGGCTACCAAGAGGGTAAGCAGACGCACCGCTAGCGACGCGCGCCTTAGGATACACAGTGATGTGCTGCTGTTGGCGCCGCGCTAACAGCCCCATACCACAACCACGCCCTTCAGCACACTGCTGGCAGGCAGCGTTAAGCGACACATCAACGGTCAATCCATCACCCGTATAGCCAACGACGATACCCGTTCTTAAAAGCGATGCGCAGGCGGCATAAGGGGTAGACATGGCTATGGCTCAATACGAACAGATTGCACAATACGCTGCAGCATATCCGAAGGAAGCTCCCCAATGGCTATCAATTGCCAGCGTTGATCACCCTCAGACACCAGCGCCACTGCTGCTGTTGAAACACCTAGCGGGTGAACGCCTTCTTTCAACACGCTCTGCTCAATAGGGTTAACGAAAAGGCTGACTGCGGCCAACCCATCGCTATATACCCGCTGGTTGCTGACAGGCTGCCCTGGATCTTGCGGCTGAGCAACAAACCCCTCTGGCAACCACTGTGCGTGCCAAGAGTGATCGGCTTGTTCGGCGCTCACGTCATCGGCGACGCCGCCATCATAAAGTTTAGGAGAGTGAAGCTGGGTAATTTGAAAGGTTTCCAGCACACGTTCTTGCCGGTCACTCATAACATGCTTAAGTAACAGCCCGGTCTCTTTATCAACCCACCATGCATGATAGTAGCGCTGCTGATCCCGGGGTGAAAAACGCAGTTGCACTGCATCGCGCCCTGCTACTCGGGCATCTTCTTGAAGGGAAATATCGTAATAGGAAGCCACATGTTGCGCCCAAGCTTCAGAGGCTTTTAAGCCACTGTTCACTTCTGGCGTAAAGCGCGCCATATAGCCAGCAATAGAGCGTCGCTCGATACTTACCGATGGCCCATCAAGATGTTGTACGACCTGCTGGCGAACACCATCACGAATGCGGTGGGAAAGTGCAAGCGTACGTACACCCAAGGCATCGATAGCGACTGCCCGGGCCTGAAAGTCATAACAGTGGCCCGCAACCAGTGCTAACTCAAGCCATGCTTGCGTGGTTGCTGGTGTTTGCTGTTCAGCAACCTCGGCACAGGAGAGCACCGTAGGGGTATCAGCAGTAACAAACGAGGAATGCAGGCTGGCACTCAACAGGCTTAACGTTAATGCAAGCCGGCCTCCCCATAAAGCACATCTGGCAGTCACCATACCAATCTATCAGCCCCTTACTCAGCGATCACGTTGTCCGGCGACCCGCCTTGCTTAACGCTGACCCAGTGGTTCTGTCACTGCTGAGCGCATCAGCGGCATCCAGCTGTCACCACCGCCCGTTGCAGCACCCTGCGCATGTTGCTCTAGGTAGGACTGAAGCATGCGCAATTGATCAACATCAATCGTCGTCGCTTGCTGTGCCATCATGCCTTGCGGAGCAACGGGGGCAGAAAACCCAGCTTCGCTAATATTCATTAAGCCGCTGTTGCCCGACTGACCATTAATGCGAAATGGTGTAGGTTCAAACATAGGCATGTCAGAAGCCGTCATAGCGGCAGGTTGTGATGCTGCCAAATTTACCGGCTGCACCTGAGCTCCAGCGCTATTCTGCGAAGCCACTGTATTACTCGCGGGCTGAGCACCACCGGTAGAAGCGTTACCATTAAAGAATTGAACGCCCGTAATGACCATCAACGACACCGCAGCAGCGACACCGGCACCACGAGCAAACGATATTCCACCTGCCCGTACAGGTGAGGCTGCGCTATCGCCACCCATAACAGGCGCTGGTTCTTCACGCAGGCGAGCCATAATGCCAGCAGAAAGGTCTACGCTAACGTCCACCCCACGCTCACGCTGCATCATACTGCGCGCTAAGTGATAGCGACGCCACGTTTCTGCCGCGTCGGCATCATCGGGCAGAGATTTCAACACCCGGCGCAATTCAAGCTCGTCACTCTCACTGTCCATTAATGCTGAAAGTGATTCCCGTGTGCTTTGACTCATACTTCACACCCTCACACTGTGTTAGAAGAAGCTCAGCGGCCACACGGCTAGCGCGTGCTTTAACCGCAAAACCTCGCAGGCCAAGACCCTATTACAAATTACCGTTTGCATAATGCTAATCACTGACAGACAGATAGCATTACGGTAGCTGTCGGCGGCTCAACTCGTTAAAGCTAGATAACCTGTATGACGCCTCACTTGCCAGACAGTTCACAAAAAAAGCAAAAACGTAAATGACTGTGACCAAAGCACTACTTTGATTAGTCAGCGGCTTAGTCATCGCGGCTGTTACGCGCCGTAGTGACTAGCGGACGAATATGCTCATCAACCGCTTCCCGAGCGCGAAAAATTCGCGAGCGGACGGTGCCCACCGGACACTGCATCACTTGGGCAATATCCTCGTAGGCTAAGCCGTCCAGCTCACGCAGCATAATAGCGGTGCGTAAATCATCTGGCAGTTTCTCAATCGCTTCATATACCGCCGCCTCAAGTTGATCCCGAGCAATAGATGCTTCTGGCGACTCTGAGTCCGCCAAGCGACCGCTCTGATCAAGAATTTCAGCGTCGACAATATCTAAATCGCTACCTGGCGGCCGACGTCCACGAGATACCAAGTGGTTTTTCGCCGTGTTAATCGCAATGCGATACATCCAGGTGTAAAACGCGCTCTCTGCGCGAAATTTACCCAGCGCACGGTACGCCTTGATAAAAGCTTCCTGCGCTACGTCCTGCACTTCTGCATGGTCGTGGACGTAGCGTCCAATCAAGCCAATGATTTTATGCTGATATTTTTTCACCAGCAGATCAAAAGCGCGTGTATCGCCTTTCTGAGCACGTTCAACCAGCTGTTGGTCTGTTTCACGAGTGCCCATTCACACGCTCCTTCTGCTCGAACGTTTTACGTCGAGCTTTGTGTCTTTTTCGTCCTGTAAGCCGGACCTTCACAGCAAGCAGCATAGCGTCCCTTGGGCATAAGTTAATCATCATGGAGGAAATTAACAGGCAAAGCTCCACCTGCCCCCTTGGTTATGTTGCACGCGTTGAATTGCTAAACACCAATATCGTCTAGTGTTACGCGTTCTTAGCAGCGCATCAAGCGCTTGCCCCCTCTAGTTAAAACCCTGAGGCTGACATTTTTCCTTAATGCAAAGTTCCGTAACAATTGATTTTTACCACCGTGACGCGCCATAGTAGTGGCCACTTTTAGCCCATCGCGAACGCACAGGTAGCAAGATGTCAGATCAACAGGTTAGTAACCTTAACGTCCTTGCACAGGATGTTCTTACCACCCCAGAAGCACTGAAAAACGCTATCCCCTTAACGGAAAGCGCCGAGCGTTCGGTTATCGAAGGCCGTCAGACCATCCAAAACATTCTAGATGGCAAAGATCCGCGTTTGCTCGTGGTCGTTGGCCCCTGCTCTATTCACGACGTTGAAGCAGCGCTTGATTATGCCCGCCGCCTGCGCACTCTGGCTGATCAAGTGAGCGACAGCCTCTATATCGTGATGCGTGTCTATTTCGAAAAGCCGCGGACGACCGTGGGCTGGAAAGGGTTAATTAACGACCCGCACCTGAACGACTCTTTCGAAATTGACGAAGGCCTGCACATTGCCCGCAAACTGCTGGTCGATTTAGCCGAAATGGGTCTGCCGCTAGCTACTGAAGCGCTTGACCCCATCTCTCCGCAGTACCTGCAGGACTGCATTAGTTGGTCAGCCATTGGTGCCCGCACCACCGAGTCACAGACTCACCGTGAAATGGCCTCCGGCCTCTCCTGCCCGGTTGGCTTTAAAAACGGCACCGATGGTAGTCTGGATGTGGCGATTAACGCACTGCAATCTGTCGCTAACCCGCACAACTTCCTGGGCATCAACCAGGCAGGCCAAGTGGCGATTATCCGCACCCGCGGCAACGCCTATGGCCACGTGGTCCTGCGCGGCGGCAATGGTAAGCCCAACTATGATAGCGTGAGTGTTGCCCTGGCAGAGAAAGAGCTTAAAAAATCTAATCTCTCTGCCAACATCATGATCGACTGCTCACACGCAAACTCGAATAAAGATGCCGCGCTGCAGCCACTGGTACTGGAAAACGTGACCAACCAGATTCTCGAAGGCAATACCTCGATTATCGGCCTGATGGTGGAATCCAACATTGGCTGGGGCAATCAAAAAGTGCCTGCAGACTTAAGCCAGCTGCAGTACGGCGTATCGATCACCGATGCCTGCATCGACTGGGACACCACAGTGGAAACGTTCACCCGTATGAACGAGAAACTAGCATCGGTACTGGCGAAACGCATCGCGTAACGAGCCACCGCTCTCAAAAACGTCCCGCTGAGCGCTGCTTAGCGGGCGTTTTTTATTGCCAGAACCTAACGCCCCTATCACCTATGCCTGTATATCGCGCCTGAAAGGCGGCAACGCATCTAATAGCGCCTGGCCATAGCGGCGCGTAATCACCCGCCGATCCAGCAGCGTAATGACTCCCCGATCGTTCTCTTTACGGATTAAACGACCACACGCCTGCACCAGTTTAATCGAAGCATCCGGTACGCTAATGCGCATAAACGGGTTACCGCCCTGGCTCTCGATCCATTCGGCAAGCGTTGCCCCAACAGGGTCATCCGGCACCGCAAACGGCAGCCGGGTAATCACCACGTGGGTGAGATAATCCCCCGGCAAATCGATACCCTCGGCAAAGCTAGCTAAGCCGAAAATCACGCTGCCCTTACCGCTATCCACCGCCGCTCTGTGTCGCTCGATGAGTTCTCGTTTGGGCAGCGCGTCTTGCGCCAAGATGCGCTCTTTTGCCGCAGCAGGCAGAGCCTTTTCCACCGCACGTAGCTGAGCGCGAGAGGAAAACAGCACCAGTACCGCCTCCTCCTCACCTAGCTGCGACACAAAGCGCACAATGGCGTTCTCATGGGCATCCCGGTCACTGGGGTCCGTTGCCTCTGCGGGCACCCGCAGAACCGCATTGGCGTAATCAAACGGGCTAGGAAGCGCCTGATAACGGTAGCGGTTAGCTAAACCAGCCCGCTCCTGCAGGCGCTCAAAACGGCCAAGCGCCGTGAGCGTTGCCGAAGTGACAACCGCCCCGTGGCAGCGCCCCCATAGGTGCTTGGCAAGCGTGTGCGCTGCAGAAACCGGGCTTGCTGAGAACTCAATCTCTGGTTCGCCCGCCACACGACTGAGCGTTATCCACCGTGCGCTGGGTGGCGCATTGGCGGCATCCTGTTCACTAAACGCTTGCCACAGCGCATGAGCCTCCAGGGCGCGACCATGGAGCAACGCTATTAGAGGCAGCCACGTTTCCGCCTGGTCACGGTCCAGGCCGGTCTGTTTATCCGGGTCCAGGCTTTCGCGCAGAATATCGCTAATGCTTTCTAGACTTCTCGACAGGGTGGCAAACATGACTAGCAGCTGCTGCGCCTGTTCGCGCAGCGCCTCGGGCACTTGGCCTTTTTCAAAACGCTGCTGATGGGTCGCCTCTTCATCTGCCAGACCATTTTCACGCCCTGCCAGCTGATGCCCCATGCTAAACACGTCACCCAGCGCAGGCTCCAAGCTATGCAGCAGCTCAGGCAGCCCTGCCAGTAAGCGAGCAATGGTGGGCTGTACCGCCAGGCCCTGGTTCAAATCCGTCAAACTACTTTTCAGGGTTTTTAGCCAGCGCAGACAGCCGTGCACCGCAAAGCGGTGGGCGAAATGGGACAGCGCCTTATCCGGCAGGTGGTGACCTTCATCGAAAATAAAGATGCAGTCGGCAGGATCTGGCAGAATCGCACCACCCCCAAGGGCAAGATCCGCCAGCACGAGGTCGTGGTTAGCAACGATAACATCCGCATTTTCCAACTCTCGACGAGAGCGGAAAAAGGCGCAGGCACCAAAATGCCCGCAACGGCGACCGGTGCACTGGCGATGATCCACCGTCAGCTGACGCCAGTGGCTGTCTTCGATAGACACCGGCCAGGTATCGCGATCGCCTTCCCACTCGCCTTTACCGTAGGCCTCCGCCATATCGGTGGCCAGTACGTTAAAGTCGCTGCTATCAGCTTGAAGGGATTGCTCGAACAGCGAAAGGGTTGGGTTGGGCTCACTACCCTCCAGCGCTTGATCCAGCCGCGCCACGCAGACGTAACGGCCGCGACCTTTCGCTAGCGCATAGCGAAAGGCAACACCGCTATGGCTAGCCAGCGACGGCAGGTCTTGATTCAACACTTGCTCTTGAAGGGCAACGGTGGCCGTGGAGACAATGAGCCGTTTGCCTTGTGCCTTGGCTATAGGCAGCCCCGCAATGAGATAAGCCAGCGTCTTGCCCGTGCCGGTACCGGCTTCCAGCACGCAAACGTGGCTATCGCTAACGCGCTTTCCCTCGCTGTCGCACTCGATATCACCTAGGGTGCGGGCGATTTCAGCAATCATTAAGCGCTGCCCGTAGCGTGGTGTCAGCCCTAGCTTTTCCACCACGTTACGGTAGGCTTGCTGAATATCGTTTTTAAGCGCGTTATCCAGCATGCCCGTTACAGCATGCCTTCCGGCGGATGTTCGCAGGGCAGCTTACCGTTAATGTAGCGCTCAATCTCTGGCAGTGAGAAGGCGTCTTCTTCACCAACAAAGCTGATGGAGACCCCTTTGGCGCCCGCGCGGCCAGTACGGCCAATACGGTGGACGTAATCTTCAGGGTCTTCTGGCAGCGTGTAGTTGATAACGTGACTGACGTCTTCAATATGGATACCGCGACCCGCGACATCGGTGGCGACCAGCACCTGAATCTCTCCCTCGCGGAAGCTTTCCAGCGTTTTAATACGCTGGTTTTGAGGCACATCGCCGGACAGCATAGCCGCGCTGACACCCGCTTTTTTCAGCAGATCGTCAAGCTTGCGCACCAAATCACGGCGGTTACCGAAGACCATGACGCGCTCAAAGCTCTCCTGCTCCAGTAGCTTCACCAGCAGCCGCTGCTTATCGTCATCGGAGACAAGATAGACACGCTGGTCGATATCCGCCTGATTCTCAACGGTCACTTCGATCTCGACATGCGCCGGATCAAGCGTCCATTGGCTCGCCAGATTGAGAATATCGTCGGTGAAAGTGGCCGAGAACAGGAACGTTTGGCGCTCCTCTTTTTTCGGCGTGTAGCGAACAATGCGCTTCACGTCGGGGATGAACCCCATGGAGAGCATACGATCCGCTTCGTCGAGCACCAGCACTTCGGTTTCAGAGAGGTCGATATCACGCTTCTGATGGAAGTCCAGCAGGCGTCCAGGCGTGGCGACCAGGATATCGATCTTCTTGCTCAGGCTATCGCGCTGTTTTTGATAATCCATGCCGCCGACGACACTGGCGACATTAAGCTGAGTAAAGCGCGCAAGCGCCTTGGCGTCTTTCTCGATTTGCAGCGCCAGCTCACGGGTCGGCGCGATGATCAGCGCGCGGGGAGCCCCCGGCTTTTGGCCCTCCGGTGTGGGCTCTTCGAGAAAATAGGCCAACACGGAGATCAAAAAGGCGGCGGTTTTCCCGGTGCCCGTTTGCGCTTTACCGACAATATCGCCACCTAACAGCGTGTGGCGCAGTGCTTCCGCCTGAATGGGCGTGCAGTACTCAAACCCTTGGGCATGAATAGCGCGCATCAAGGGCAGCGGCAGATCAAAGTCATGGAAGCGCCACTTGCCGGCAACGGCGGGCACCTGAAACTGACGAAGATCCCAGTTCGACTGACGACGACGCGGTTTCCGACGACGACGTTTAGGCTTGCGGTTCTGGGCCGATGCTGTGGTCTGTTCCGACTCGCTCATAGGCTGTGTATCTGTCCATTGCTGTGGAGGTTAGGCATCACGAAGTGCGCATTGTACCAGGGGTTGGCGATAAGAGCGCGCCCTGCTGTCGAAGGAGCACGCTTGCCTGTTAGAATGAGGCATACATTAACCCAAGGAGCGCGACATGACGCGTAAGAAAAAGACTCGTTCATTAGCGGATAAAGTGACTATCCGCACTGGTCGCCGCAAAGATTATAAAAAGTGGCGCCATGAGAACCCTGAGCAGGTGACCTCATCGCGCCGCTTTGTGGCTAAAAAGCAGCAGCAGCGCAAACTACAAGCCGTGCGTAAACTAGCGCGCCAGCAAAGCGGTCAGCCGATTGCGATTCACCCTGACAAAGGGGGCGACAACTCATCAGGAGACCCTTCGTAATGCGTTTGGTGTCGTTTAATATCAATGGCATTCGGGCACGGCTACATCAGCTTCAAGCGCTGATCGACACTCAACAACCTGATGTCATTGGCCTACAAGAAACCAAAGTGCAGGATAGTGAATTCCCCGTGGCTGACGTAGAAGCCATGGGCTATCACGTCTTCTATTATGGCCAGAAAGGGCATTACGGCGTTGCGTTACTGTGCCGCCAACAGCCGCAGGCGGTGTTTTACGGCTTTCCTGATGATGAAGAGGATGCGCAGCGCCGCATGATTGGCGTCAAGCTTCTCGCCGACGATGGCGAAGCGGTCACTGTGTGGAACGGCTACTTTCCGCAAGGCGAGAGCATTGATCACCCCACCAAGTTTCCGCACAAAGCACGCTTTTATCAACAGCTCGCACACCTGCTTAATACCCAGCATGCTCCTGAAGAGCGGCTGGCGGTCATGGGTGATTTTAATATCTCACCGGAAGACCAGGATATAGGCATTGGCGAAGCCAACCGTAAACGCTGGCTACGCGAAGGTAAAACCAGCTTCCAGCCCATTGAGCGTGAGTGGCTGGAAGGCATTAAAGCGTGGGGGCTTAGCGACAGCTACCGGCTGTGCCACCCTAATAACAGCGAGTGGTTCAGTTGGTTTGACTACCGTTCTAAAGGGTTTGATCGAGAGCCAAAGCGCGGCCTGCGTATCGACTACATTCTCGTCTCAAAGCCTTTGGCCGAGTGTGTGACAGGCGCAGGCATCGATTACCCGCTACGCGGTATGGAGCGCCCCTCCGACCACGCCCCAACCTGGAGCGACTTTACATTAACGCTCCCTGTTACTCAGTAGTATGTGAAGCAATTAGCAAGAAAATTCAGTAACAAGAAAACAGCCTGCCCCTTGTTTAGCGAAGGGGCTTTTCTTATCAACGAAAATTGGCCAGCCACTCTTCCGCTTGGCTATCCCCAAGATTAGCAGCGGTTGTAAGCGCCGCCTCTGCTTGCTCATTTCTCCCCCACCCATAAGCAAGTTGACCCAGCAGGCGCCAGTCATCGGCTGATTGCGTTACTTCAGCGAGCGCTTGCCAAGCGCCCAAGGCATTATCAATATGTTTCGCCTGCTGCCAGGCCGTCGCTCGCAAGCGCAACGTCTCTTCGTTGC
The DNA here is from genome assembly GCF_056857635.1 of Vreelandella sp. L-15. NCBI lineage: Bacteria > Pseudomonadati > Pseudomonadota > Gammaproteobacteria > Oceanospirillales > Halomonadaceae > Vreelandella > Vreelandella sp. L-15. The sequence continues at coordinate 105,562 of NZ_JBSXNN010000068.1, forward strand.
TAGGAAGCTCGCCTGCCTCAAGCGCTGCCTCTAAATGCTCCGCGGCACGAGCGGGGGTCCCGCCTGCTAGATGAAGCTGGATAAGAGTAAGGCGCTCATCTGGGGTCGAGAGCTTGCCTAACTGCCACGCCGCCTCCCAGACGGCGGCTGCTACGCCCAACTGGCCTGCCTGCTGGGCAAGCCCGGCTGCCTGACGCCATGCATCGGCTTCGCTCTCGGCGCTTAAGCCCTTCAACAGCCAACTTAGCGCCTGCTCATTCTCTCCTGTGTGACGTAGCACAACATTCGTGAGCGTTTGTTGTTCAGCGCTGAGATCCCCTTGCTCTAGCAGCGGCACCAGCCACTCTAACGCAGCCTCCCAGCGCTCCTCTTCGGCCAGCATTCGCACCAACAGCCACGCCGTTTCTGCGTAACGCTCATTGCCCGAGGACTCTGACAACCACTGTTCGAACAGAGCAATGGCCTCATCACGCTCTCCGGCTGCACGGCGCAGCAACGCCTCATCGCGCAGCCAGCGGCGTACCTGGCTATCGGGAACGCTCGGGCGTTGGCGAGCGCTGGCCAATTCATCGGCGGCCGCAAGGTTTTCCCCCTGGCGCACAAGGGCGCTTGCCGCTAACTGGTGATAAAGCGCGCTGGCCCACTGGTCAGCTCGGTTACCGCCAGCCAGCCGCTCAGACTGGGAACGCGCATGGCTAATAATACGGCTTAACACCTCTGGATCTGCCGAACCGCTTGCTTGGCTTGCTAACTGGCTTTGCAACCCGTTCAGGTCTTGAATAATGTCACCGGGCAGCGGCTCATTGGCCACGGCAGTAGCGCTCATAGCGCTCAGTAACATGATGGCGACCCAACGCTGCATCCCCTTCCCCCGGCTAATATCGTTCACTGGCCTGCTTGGCGATTTTTCTCTACGAGACATGTCACCGCTACCTTAACTGGAACTCAATACGCTGGGTGGCGCGACGTAGCTGCTGGCTGGGTTCGAACTGCCAACGCGCAATCGCTTCGCGGGCGGCGTCTTCGAAGACCCGACGAGGCTGGGCATTGGTCACCCGAATAGAGCTACCGTCGACACTACCGTTACGCTGAATGACGAACTCCACCTCCACAAACCCCTCCATGCCACGACGCTGAGCACGGGGTGGATACGACGGATTAACGCGATTCGTCGGCGCCACCTGCCCAACGCTCACCGGTTCATTGGAGGGCGCAGGCTCAGCGGCCGGTGCTGCGTCGCGCTGGGCAGCGGCGGGCTCAGGGGATGGCGCTGCCGTTTCTGCTGGCTCGGGCGAGGGTTCCGGCGCAGGTTCAGGAGCTGGCTGTGGCCGCGGTGTGGGTTTGGGCTGAGCCTCGGTCAGCTCGGGCAGCTCGCTTTCCAACTCGACGGGCTCTACCGGCGCGTCAGGCAGCTCTACCTCGGGTAACGCAATCGTACTGGTGGCCACTGGTGCAGGCGCGGGAGTCGGCATGGGCGGAGGCGCGGGTGCTGCTTGCGCAGGCGCGGGAGGCGGTGCCTCCTGTTCGGGCGCCACCTCCGGTGCTTCCACCATGGTCATGGACATCGTCATAATGGGCTCATCGACTTGCTGTTCAGGTGGTGCCACCAGCAGCGCCAGCATCCAGAAGAGTCCAACGGCCAGGGCAATACCGCCTAGCATCGACAACGCATGACGCATCATGGCGCGCTCCGGCTCGCTGCCACGGCGACCTGCTCGACCCCTGCCTGCTGGAGACGATCCATAACCTCAATCAGCACACCCGTGGCGGACTCTCGATCGGCTTGAATAACCACCGACCCTTCACCACTGAGCATTCCGGCCACCTGCTGGCCAACACGATGTAGATCTACCGGCTGGCCATCTACCCATACCGCTCCTTCCGGCGTGACAGCAATCAGCACCTGAGCATCGGGGCGGGGTGTGGCCGCCGACGCTTCGGGGCGGTCAATCTCCACCCCGCTCTCCTTGATAAAGCTGGTCGTGACGATAAAGAAGATCAGCATAATGAACACCACATCCAGCATCGGCGTTAAGTTCACCTCATTGCTGTCGTCGGCAGCCTCTATAGAACGGCGTCTACGCATCACTCTCCTCCAAGGCACGCGCTAAGCGGTCATGCAAACGCTGGTCTTCGCGACGGATAACGTGCTCTAAACGGCTAATAAACAGCATACCCACTACCGCAATGGCCATTCCCGTTAAGGTAGGCAGCGTTGCCCGGGCAACGCCATCGGCCATGGCCCTGGCTTGGTGGGTATCACTCATCGAAAGGCTATCAAAAACGGCGATCATACCGGTGACGGTGCCCAACAGCCCCAATAGCGGACAGAGCACCACCAGCAGTTTGATCCAGGGCAGTGGGCGGCGAAGCTTGGCTACCAAGGCCGCACTCCATACATGACGTAGCGTACGCGCACTCCAACTGCGGTGGTCGCTTCGGGCTGCCCAGCGACGAACCAGTTCATGGCGCGCGCGCCGCCAACTGATACGGTAGTACCACCAGCGCTCAATCGCCATGGCGAACACCACCACCGCCACCAGCGCAAGCACGACTAGCACAGCGCCGCCCGCCTCTAACAGCCGCTCTACTGGCTCTAGCCAAAGGGGTAAGGTCGGCATGCTAGTTCACCGTTTGCCCAGAAAGAGTGAACTGCGCTTCCAGATGGTCGGCCAACGTGGCGCTGGCTTCGCCTTCAATCACCTGAGTAATAAAACGGCTGCGACTAGAGAGTGCCGTTTGGGCAAACAGCAGCGGCACAGCGGTTACCAAGCCCAGTACAGTGGTCACCAACGCCTGGCTGATACCGCCAGCCATTAGCTGCGGGTCGCCGGTACCAAATACCGTAATGGCTTGGAAGGTCACGATCATGCCTGTCACGGTACCCAGTAGCCCCAGCAGAGGTGCAATGGCGGCCAGTAATTTAACGATAGGCTGACCACGCTCAATCTTCGGCAACTCGGCCAGCACCGCCTCATCTAGCCTCGCTTCGAGCGCTTCTGGCGTTTGGTGCTTATCCATCTCTTTAAAGCGTTCTAACACGCGGCCAAGCGGATTATCTTTGCTTGGCTGATCCAAGTTTTGGCGCTGGCGGCGCACACGCGCACTCACCGTCAGTAGGTAAATATACTGAGCTAACGCCACCAGCAGCCCGATACCACCGAGCACGACAACGACGTAACCGACGTAGCCCCCTTGCTGAAAGCGCTCCCAGAGCGTGGGCTGTTGCGCCAACGCTTCCAGAACACTGCCTTGCGTGGGGTCAATGGCAAATTCACGGCTCTCGCCCTGGTGGTAAGCCGCTAACAGGTCGCTGACCGCTGTTGGCGTGCGCGGCACTTCGGCGAGGCTGCTCTCTTCGTCTTGCCCCTTTCTAAGCAGCGCAGACTCGGTAAAGGCAGCAAAATCACCCAGCCGCACGACGCTATGTGACTCTATGTCGCCGCTTGCATCCGCCACCGGCAGCTCGAGACGCTCGGCACGACCGGTATTCACAGTGAGCGTTGCCAGGCTATCTACCACGGCCTCAATTTGTGAGCGCTCCAGAACGTCGACATCATTAAGGCGCGGCGGCAGCGCATCTGCCTCTAGCGTTAGCCAGCTATCGCCGCCTAGCTCATTGCGAATTTCTTCACTGTGACGGGCAAGATCTGCTAGCAATGAGGTTAACGCTTCTCCCTGCTCCTCTTGCCGCTGGGCAAGCGCTTGGGCCTGCTCGCTTTGCTCATCCTGCTGCGCTTCAAGGGCTGCCTGCTCTTCTTCAGCCGCCTCATGGGCAGCGCGTGCTTCCTCCAAGGCGGCTTCCAGGCCATCTTGATCTTCTAAGAATGACTGCAGCCGCGCCTGATCACGCGCTTGGGCAGCCTCTCGGGCCTCCCTTAGCGACCCAAGTTCATCGCTTTGGGCCATGGCAGCGCTGCTCGTTAATGTGCCAACCAGTAACGTTAGGCAAAGCCATGCTTTTGGGCGAGAGAATAGACTCATGGCTGGCCCCCTTGGTCATTGGCAGTAATAGAAAGTGGTAGTTGCAGAAGCTCCGGCGTGCGCTGATCATTAACGATGCGCAGGCCGTTGCGTACCTGACGGCGAGCGGGTTCGTCTAACGCCAGCCATTCACCGCTCTCTTTATCCCATACGCCACCTTCGCGACCATCGGGCGTCAGGTAGTAAAAGCCAATACGGCCAATGCGCAGGTACTCCACCTCTCTTGGCGACGCTCCCTCCATCACCAACCGGCCTCGCCAACTATCCACTTCACGGCCATAGGCCAGCTCAGCGCGCCAGGCTTCGAGCAAGCTGGCAATGCGTTCAGCGCTGCCTGCCTCGGGATTACCGGCGGATTCCACCCGGGCGAGGCGTTCATCGGTTAAGAAAGGTAGATCTGACTCGATCCAACGGGTTAGCTGCTCGGCCATGTCCTGCTCAATCATGGGCAGCGCATCACGGGTATCGCTTAACGTATCAAGCGCTTGGCTTAATCGCTGCTGGCGCTCGGCTTCGCTAGCCAGGCGGCTACTGAGCGTTGCGTTAGTAGTTTCCATCTGGCGGGTTTCCCGCTCTAGGCGGCGCAGCTCTTCAATGGCGGAACGCGTAGCTTCATCCGCGCTGTCAATTTGCTGCTGCAGTTCAGACTGGGTTTGCTGGGCCTCGACACTTTGGGCCGCTTGATCCATTGTCTCATCACTTGCCATTAGCGTACCGCTGACCAGCACTCCTGCTAGCCAACACCCACGCAAGGCAAAGAAAGGCCTTTTCAGCACGTTATGTCTCCGTCACTGCTTAACGCGCCCTCACGAACGGCGCGCTAAAACTCATTAGGTATAAGAACGATTTGCGTTTAACGCGTGCAGTGCATAGCGTAACACTAATAGAATAAATGACAATATTTATCATTAACATCCACCAACAGTCTGGCGGGAGTTGCGCGCATAAAAAACGGGAGCCATAAGCTCCCGTAGAGAACGTAACGACAGCAGTGCTTAAAACGCCCAGTCGTCGTCTTCTGTGGCGACCGCTTTACCAATGACATAGGAAGAGCCAGACCCTGAGAAGAAGTCGTGGTTCTCATCCGCGCTGGGTGACAGTGCGGCCATGATCGTCGGGTCAACGTCCGTCACGCTGCTGGGGAACAGCGGCTCAAAGCCCAAGTTCATCAGGGCTTTGTTGGCGTTGTAGTGAAGGAATTTCTTCACATCTTCCGACAGACCCACTTCATCATACAGCGACTCGGTGTAGCGAACTTCGTTGTCGTAAAGCTCCAGCAGCAGCTCGTAAGCGTAATCTTTGACTTCCTGCTGTCGCTCGGGCGTCTCTTCTGCCAGCGCCTGCTGGAATTTGTAGCCCACGTAGTAACCATGCACCGCTTCATCGCGAATGATCAAACGAATCAGGTCGGCCGTGTTGGTCAGCTTGGCATGACTGGACCAGTACATGGGCAAGTAGAAGCCGGAGTAGAACAGGAACGACTCCAGGAAAACGCTCGCCACCTTGCGCATCAGCGGATCGTCGGAGCGGTAGCGCTTCAGGATGAGCTCCGACTTCATCTGTAGCGTCGGATTCTCCTCACTCCAGCGGAACGCGTCGTCTACATCACGCGTTGCACACAGCGTCGAGAAAATCGAGCTGTAGGAGCGCGCATGCACAGATTCCATAAAGGCGATATTGGTGTATACCGCTTCTTCATGAGGAGTGCGGGCATCTTCCATCAGCACAGGCGCACCCACGCTGCTTTGAATGGTGTCCAGCAGCGTCAGACCCGTAAATACGCGGATAGTAAGCTGCTTCTCTTGCTGCGTCAGCGTGTTCCACGACTGAATATCATTAGAGAGCGGCACTTTTTCCGGCAACCAGAAGTTACTGGTCAGACGGTTCCATACCTCAAGGTCTTTATCGTCTTGAAGGCGGTTCCAGTTAATCGCATTCACTCGCGACAAACGTTGCATCATCGTCATCAGAGTTCTCTCACAAACATCTTCTTAAAAGCGTATCCGAGGTTACAGCGTACAGGAGACGCAACCCTCTACCTCGGTGCCCTCAAGCGCACTTTGGCGTAAGCGAATGTAGTAAAGCGTCTTAATACCTTTACGCCATGCGTAAATTTGCGCCTTGTTGATATCCCGCGTGGTGGCTGTATCCGGGAAGAACAGCGTCAACGAGAGGCCTTGGTCAACGTGCTTGGACGCCTCCGCGTAGGTATCGATAATTTTTTCAGGACCGATTTCGTAAGCATCCTGGAAGTAATCGAAATTCGCTTCGTTCAAGAATGGCGCTGGGTAGTAAACGCGACCCAGCTTGCCCTCTTTACGGATCTCGATCTTCGCCGCCACCGGGTGAATGCTGGAGGTGGAGTGGTTGATGTACGAGATAGAACCAGTCGGCGGTACCGCTTGAAGGTTACGGTTGTATAGGCCGTGCGCCATCACCGAGGCTTTCAGCGCTTGCCAATCGTCTTGCGTGGGCAATGCAATACCGCTGCGCTCGAAAAGCTGACGGACTTTCTCGGTACGCGGCAGCCACGCCTGGTCGGTGTACTTATCGAAGAACGTACCCGATGCATAGGTAGAGTCTGCGAACCCGGCAAAGGTCTCACCGTGTTCGATGGCCAACTGGTTCGACGCACGAATGGCATGGAAGGCAACGCAGTAGAAGTACAGGTTCGTGAAGTCCAACCCTTCTTCTGAGCCGTAATAAATATGCTCGCGAGCCAGGAAGCCATGCAGGTTCATCTGGCCAAGACCGATGGCGCGCGATTTGGCATTACCCTCGGCGATGGAGGGAACGCTGCGCAGATTACTCATTTCAGACACGGCGGTCAGACCGCGAATGGCGATCTCGACGCTGGTGCCGATATCACCGGAATCCATCACCTTGGCGATGTTCATCGAGCCGAGGTTACAAGAGATATCTTGTCCTACCTGACGGTAGCCCAAGTCGTCGTCGTACTCGGTCGGCGTGTTGACCTGCAGAATCTCGGAGCACAGGTTACTCATGTTGATACGGCCTGCAATCGGGTTGGCGCGGTTGACCGTATCTTCGAACATGATATACGGGTAGCCAGACTCGAACTGCAGCTCGGCCAGGGTTTGGAAGAAGGCGCGAGCATTGATCTTGTGCTTGCGAATACGCGCGTCGGCCACCATTTCATGGTACTTCTCGGTCACACTGATATCGCCAAACGGCACGCCGTAGACGCGCTCGACATCGTAGGGCGAGAAGAGGTACATGTCGTCGTTGCGCTTGGCCAGCTCGAACGTGATATCGGGAATGGTCACGCCCAGCGACAGCGTTTTGATGCGGATTTTTTCGTCCGCGTTTTCACGCTTGGTGTCCAAAAAGCGCAGAATGTCCGGGTGGTGGGCGTTGAGATAGACCGCTCCGGCACCTTGACGCGCACCTAGCTGATTGGCGTAGGAGAACGCGTCTTCCAGCAGTTTCATGATCGGAATGATGCCCGACGACTGGTTCTCGATACGCTTGATCGGCGCGCCGGATTCGCGAATGTTGCTGAGCAGGAAGGCCACGCCGCCGCCACGCTTGGAGAGCTGCAGCGCGGAGTTGATGGAACGCCCGATGGACTCCATATTGTCTTCGATACGCAGCAAGAAGCAAGAGACCAGCTCGCCTCGCTGGCGCTTACCACAGTTTAGGAAGGTGGGCGTCGCAGGCTGGAAACGGCCGCTGATGATCTCGTCGACTAGCGACTTGGCCAACGCTTCATCGCCACGCGCTAGCGTGAGCGCCACCATGCAAACCCGGTCTTCATACCGCTCGAGATAACGTTTGCCGTCGAAGGTTTTGAGCGTGTAGCTGGTGTAGTACTTGAACGCACCCAAGAAGCTCGGGAAGCGGAATTTGTACGCATACGCCTGCTCGAACAGCGCTTTGACAAACGTAAAGCTGTACTGCGCCAGCACGTCGGCTTCGTAGTACTGCTCTTCCACCAGGTAGTCCAACTTCTCTTCCAAGGAGTGGAAGAACACGGTGTTCTGATTGACGTGCTGCAAGAAGTACTGGCGCGCCGCTTCGCGGTCTTTATCCAACTGCAGTTCGCCGTTGGCACCGTACAGGTTCAACATCGCATTCAGCGCATGGTAATCCAGCGTGCGCGCCTCGGTGGCTCCCGCAGCAGGGCGTTGATCTGCCGAGTTTTTTGCAGCTACGTTCTTAGAGACTGAGCTTGACGTTTCCAAAACTCTTCTACTCCTTTGCGGACCTTGGCGACATCGTCATCGGTACCAAACAATTCAAAACGATAAAGCAGCGGCACTTGGCACTTTTGGGCAATGATTCGCCCCGCCAAAGCGTATGCGTCACCAAAATTAGTATTACCAGCAGCAATGACACCTCGTAAGAGGTGTCGGTTGTGCTCGTCATTTAAAAACCGAATAACCTGCTTTGGCACAGCCCCATTGGCCGAGCCACCTCCGTAGGTGGGGGTAACCAATATGTAGGGCTGCTCAATGCGTAGCGTCGGGGCTTCACGATGTAACGGCAGCCGCTGTGCACTTAAACCAAGCTTTTCAATAAAGCGATGGGTGTTGCCTGACTTGGTGGAAAAATAGACCAGCGTACCTGCCTGCTCGGCTTCCACGTCAGCAGCGTGCATGGGTGACGATTACGCCAACGCTTGGATGCGGTCCGGACGGAAGCCCGACCAGTGCTCTTCACCGACGACCACGACAGGCAGCTGGCGGTAACCCAGCGCTTCGACTTCTGCTTGAGCACCCGTTTCGGCGGTAATGTCGATGACGGTGTACTCAAGGCCTTGCTTATCCAGCGCGCGATAGGTGGCAGTACACTGTACACAGGCAGGCTTGCTATAAATTTGGATTTCCATGGCTATTTCCCCTTTTCATAGCGGCAATTTTCAGGTAGTGCGCAGTGCTTGCTCTACCCCTCTAAAAGTCACCACGCATACTATATATAGACTAAGAGAAAATCAATTTCAGCATATATGGTATTTTTTCATCCACAGGTTATGGACAGCTCATGCCCAGCGCTATACCCAGAGACAAAAAAAACCGCTCCCTGATAGGGAGCGGTTTTCCAGCGGTGTCAGTAGCTGACACCGCCCTCACAGGGCGTGAGTATTAGGCGATGGCGGCTTGGTAACGGCGCTCGACATCTTCCCAGTTCACCACGTTGAAGAAAGCATCCACGTAGTCTGGACGCTTGTTCTGGAACTTCAGGTAGTAAGCGTGCTCCCAAACATCCAGACCGAGTACGGGCGTGTTGCCGTGCATCAACGGGCTATCTTGGTTGAGGGTATTTTCGACGACCAGCTTTTTCTCAGGCGTGACGGACAACCACGCCCAGCCGCTGCCGAAACGGCCCAGCGCGGCTTTTTTGAAGGCGTCTTTGAATGCATCAAAACCGCCCAGCTCTGCGTCGATGGCTTTAGCCACGTCGCCATGCGGCTGTCCGCCACCGTTGGGTGACATCATTTGCCAAAACATGGAGTGATTAGCGTGGCCGCCACCGTTGTTGATAACGGCTTGACGCTTCTCTTCGGGTACGCGATCCAAGTTCGCCACCAGCTCTTCCACCGGAACGTCTTCTAGACCGGTGCCTTCCAGCGCACCGTTCAGGTTGGTGACGTAGGTGTTGTGGTGGCGAGAGTGGTGAATTTCCATCGTCATCGCGTCGATGTTCGGCTCGAGAGCATCGTAAGCGTACGGCAGTTCAGGAAGGGTATGTGCCATGCTATCTTCTCCTTGAGTGGCTTCTGTTGCGTTCACTACATTAGGTGTGGTCTTACTCCACCCTTTTCAACCACCGCCCCGGCAATTTTTTACCATCGGCGGCAAATCTTTGTCCCAGCACCTTAGTCAACTATTGTCAGTTTATCGAACCCGCCCACAATAGCGAGTAGGGTGAGGCGTCTCCGCCTCATCCCTCTCACAGAACCGTACATACGGACCACGTATACGGCTCATGCCATTAACTTACCCCGAATTCGGGGACAGTGATGCCGGTTCTGACCCTGGTCAGATCCAATAAC
>NZ_JBSXNN010000069.1:0-10951 GCF_056857635.1 Vreelandella sp. L-15
TTAACTTCCTATGGCTTCCTTCAGACCCCACCGTTGGCCAGTGACGCCCTTGCCAGTCGGATTGTCTTCCCCTCAGTCGGGGTGACGCCATCTTCTTTCAGATGGCCGGGTTTGCCGGCTTCGCCGGGCAAACAAAAAGCCAGCCAGCTTTAAAGCTGACTGGCCTCTAGGCAAGTTCCTCTAACACTTACGCGACTAAAGCCTATTCTTGCACACCTTACTCTTCCAAAACAAAGGGAGAGGTATAGTTGTCTACATTATCTGGCGTAATAAGGATACAGTCATAAAGCTGCTTTTCACTGTCTAGCCCTGTTTCACCTGTATTGATGTAATGATCAGCAATCTTTACGGCATCTTCAGCAAATACGGCTACCGGCTGTAGGACAGTATAAGCCAATTCACCCGAGCGAACCGCATCAACAGCATCGGGTGAACCGTCAAAACCACCAACCAATACATCATCGAGCAGCCCCTCCTGCTTTAGGGCGACAATCGCACCTAAAGCCATTTCATCGTTGCCGCTAATAACGCCTCTGATATCTGGATGAGAACGAAGCATGCTCTGCATTTTATTGCGCCCTTCGGTTCGATCCCAATTAGCGATATCAGATGCTGCCAGGGTCAGGTCGGGATACTGGCTAAGCACCGTCTCATAGCCATTGGACCTTGTCGCTGCATTGTTATCAGAAGGAGGTCCTTTTAACTCTATATAAGATCCCTCGCCGTCCAATTGCATTGCCCACTCTTGCGCGCCTAACGCGGCTCCCTGTGCATTATTGGAAACTAGTTGCGCCTTGGCCAACCCTTGCTGATTAATTTCAGCATTAATAATAAATACCGGAATTCCCGCATCAATTGCTCTTCGCACAGCTCCAATTGAACCATCTGCGTTAGCAGGATCCAGAATGATCGCTTTGGCCCCATTGGTAATTGCCGTATCGACCTGATTACTCTCCGTATTGGTATCACCCACATGGGAACTTACATTTGCATCATAGCCCAACTCTTCTGCTGTCCGTTCAGCAATGGTTCCTTCCGTTTGCCAATAGGGGTTTGACATATCATTTACAATAATTGAGATCAGCCCCTTGTCCTGAGCAACTATAGAGCTACTAAAGAGCATCGAGACGCTAGCGAGAGCTGTAAAAAGTACTTTTTTACTTTTTGGAAGCATAATTGTCACCTCATAGTTATGATTGTTAGTCGTTGAATAGGTAGACCTGAGCAGGTCACACTTCTAAGCAATGCTACGTTAAGTAGCGCTTGCCCTAGAACCTTCGCGCTTAAGTTCTGCTGTTTTCTCAGCTTTTACAGAGGACTTATTTTTAGCGCTGTATTGGACATTATTGAGCATGACAGCGAAGACAATCACGCTACCCGTGAAGACCATTTGCCAATAAGCAGACACACCGATGATGACTAAGCCGTCGGCTAGAAAGCCAATCACAAATGCACCCAATAAAGTATTTCGAACCGTGCCACGCCCTCCCATCAGTGAGGCACCGCCGATAACAACAGCAGCAATTGCTGTCAGCTCATAGGTAGTACCTGCTGTAGGCCCTGCTGATGTCAACTGTGAGGCAAGCACAATTCCAGCTAGGGCTGCGCACACGCCGGAAATAATGTAGACGGAGAGCTTAACGCGATTGACAGGCACCCCAGATAGCTCTGCAGCACGCGCATTGCCACCGGTAGAGTAAATCCATCGGCCAAACGGCGTACGGCTGAGCACCAACATGCAAATAACCGCAGCGCAAAAGAGAATCAAGACACCTACAGGAATACCGAATAGTTTATTAAACCCAAGCCATTCAAACCCAGTATTACCTAATGCAGGATCGCCGCTTAAATTGTTAAAAGTTAATCCGTCGGTTAGCAGAAGTGCGGCTCCGCGCGCAACATACAGCATGCCAAGCGTAGCCACGAAGGCAGGTACTTTGAAGTACGCAACTAATACGCCATTAATAGCCCCCACGAAGCCGCCCAATAAGCAAGTAAGCACTACGACGACCCACACAGAAGGAAAGAAAGCCAAATCAAGCGCCTCAATCTCAACCCCTTCTAGTAACATACCCGCGAACACTCCGCAAAGTGCCAGCGTAGAGCCAACCGACAAATCGATACCGCCGGTCAGAATGACAAACAGCATGCCAATACCTAGCAAGCCAAAAACAGCTACATGAGATGACATGGTTAAAAAATTACCTGTCGAAAAATAAACAGGCGAGAGCATAGAAAAGACAATAATGATCACGATTAATGCGAAAAAAGCCCTACCTTCCAGCAAAATCTTGACGATATCGATACTGCCTTTTTCAACTTGTAACGCGTTATTGTTGTGATGAGACATAGTCATTACCTATCCGATTGAATAATCATGCAGCAACTGATTCGCCCGAAGCAGCCATAATTTCATCTTTCGTTACACCCGGTTTGAATTCAGCAGAGATCCGTCCTTTGCTCATCACCAGCACTCTGTGTGGAATACTCAAGCACTCGCTTACTTCAGATGTTGTAAAGACAACCGCCAACCCCCGCTGGGCCCCTTGGCTCAATAACTTGAATACTTCGGCCTTGGCACCTACATCGATACCACGGCTTGGCTCATCAAGCATGATGACGTCTGGATGAGTAGCCAACATCTTACCGATCACTACTTTTTGCTGGTTACCACCAGACAGTGAGCCAATGGCAGCCTCCCCACCGTCTGTTTTAATGTGCACCTGATTGATAGCTGAATTAATCATTTCTGCCTCCAAGCTGGATGAAGTAAGCCCCTTGCGAGTAAACGCATGGATACTGGCTAGCGACAGATTTTTTCCGACTGACAGGGTGGGCACCAGCCCATCTCGCTGGCGATCCTCAGGCACTAACACCAACCCTCTCTCGATTCGCTGTGCAATGTTGTAGTGCGATACGTCAGTTGAATTGAGCAAGATATCTCCCTTGGTCTGCCGGGTTCGTCCTGCTACACACTCCAATAACTCAGTTCTTCCAGCGCCCATTAGTCCATAGATGCAGACAATCTCGCCGGCGCGCACATCAAGGGAAAGATCCTCAACAACATAGCGACCTGCCACTTTATCGTCGCTGAGGTAAAGATTCTGGATAGAGAGCGCGGTGGAACCCTGCTCATACCCTGTAGGCGGTGAGCCAAGATCGAAACTCTCTCCTACCATATGCCTGACGATCCACTGCAGGTCGATATCACTACGTGGGGCGTAAGCAGTCATGACTCCATCGCGGAGAACAACGGCATGATCGGTAATCTGCAACGCCTCTTCCAAATGATGAGAAATATAAACAATCGACACACCCTTGTTTTTGAGATCCTGGACGACTTTAAATAACGTCTCGACTTCCGTGGCACTCAATGCGGAAGTTGGTTCATCCATAATCAAAATGCGAGAGTTCTTGGACAGCGCTCTAGCGATTTCAACGATTTGTTGCTGCCCCACCCGCAGATCTTCGACCAGGGTAAGAGGGTGGATCGGTTCATCCAGCTCTGCCATTAACAGTTCAGCCTGATGCGCTTCTTCTTTATAGTCGACGCTGCCCCTTCCTTTAGTCAGCTCACGGCCCATAAAAATGTTGTCACGCACATTCAGGTTAGGAGCCAAGCTCAACTCCTGATGAATAATGGTAATCCCCAGCGCTTCAGCTTCCGACGGCGAAGAAAAGCTAACTCTCTCGCCTTCCAATACAATATCCCCAGCCGTCTGAGCAATGACGCCAGATAAAATCTTCATCAGCGTAGATTTACCAGCTCCATTTTCGCCAAACAGCGTTGTTACCTGTCCTCGATATATATCGAAGTTCACTTCTTTGAGGGCTTGCACAGCACCGAAACGCTTTTCGATATTGCGTGCAGAAAGAATCACCGGAGCCACTTCTACAGTTGATGTATCGATACTCATAGCCGCTCCTCACTCACTGATCGCTATACTCACCGGCGTAACTAGCCAGTTTTTGGGATTTATCATAGTAAAAGAGCCAACTATCTCTAACGTTTTCCCGGTTAACTCTTGTCCGGAAATATCAGCAAGCACTTGACGCTTCATTTCATCATTAAGCGCTGCGCCAACATCTTGGTATTCAATCTGATTGGTAAAGTCGCCAAATTGAATATTACCGGTTGTATCCCTCAGCGTAGTGCCATTAATGGCGGGGCCTGTTTGCACACGAATAACAATATCTGAAGGCACATCGGCAACTTCAAGGGTGTAAACGCCCCCTCGATTTTCTACAGCAACCCCAGATAAAGAGACTGGCACAATATGACCAATGCCGGCAGCGACGCCGTATTTCTCGCCTGCCACACCGGTATCCTGGAGAACCTCTGGCGCCAATACCGATGCATTTACAGCGTTATTCTCAACATACGCTTTAATCTCTGGAAATGTTTCCTGAGCAAATTGCTGTGGTGAAAACCCCACAGCGCTCTCAAGTTCGGTAAGACTAATGACTTTGGTATCAAGCGCCATGATCGCAATCAGCGCTAAAGCAACAGCAGCTGTCACATAGGCCCTTATGCGCTTATCACCGGGCACCGAATTTAATGTCGACGACATGATCACTCCGGTTATCATTGTATTTATAAATCAGAAAATTCCCCTAGCTACTTCCCATCAGGTATAAGCACAACCTTTAACGCATTAGGGTCATTGCGCATTAGATCTAACCCTTGATGAAACTCGGCTAATGGCAGCTTATGGGTCACCACATGATCCGTTGGTAAATCACCATTACCAATACCTTCGATCACAAGTGGGTAGCAATAAGGTCCTAGATGCGCACCCAGCACATCCAGCTCTTTACGATCGCTAATAATGCTCCAATCAACAGTCACTGGTTCTTTGAATACACTAAATTCGACAAAACGACCCAATTTACGGATCATATAAAGACCTTGCTCTACCGACTGTACAGCACCGCTCGCCTCAATATAGATATCGCAGCCATAGCCTTCCGTAATCCCTTTCACGTAGTCAACAACATCGACTTCAGCGGGATTCAGGACAATGTCAGCGCCAAACTGTTTAGCAAGTTCTAAGCGTTTGTTATTGAGATCTAGCACAACCAGCTTGGAAGGCCCGGACTTTTTGATCGCTCCGATCATTCCTAGCCCTAAAGTTCCTGCTCCGGAGAGGACAACCACATCTCCCAGCTCAATCTGAGCACGCTTAACGGCATGTAATGAACAAGCATAGGGTTCAATAAGAACCGCTTTCTCCATCGGAATTTCATCTGGCAGCTTGTGATTAATGGCTTCTTTAGGAAAGACCATATATTCGGCCATGCCGCCATTTACGTTGTACTGAAAACCATACACGTCGTGCTTTTCGCACATCCAGTACTGCCCACGGTTACAAAAACGGCATCCCCAGCAAGGTACGATTTGCTCAGAAATAATGCGATCGCCAACCTCAAAGCCTGCAACACCTTCTCCTAAAGCCACCACATGACCAATAAACTCATGGCCTGGAATCATCGGCGCCTTGATATAAGCAGGCTGAGTATCATCTCCCCAAAAGCTTGGGGCACCTTCATATGCCTTGAGATCACCTGCACAGATTCCGCACGCTTCAACCTTTATCAGTACTTCACCCTCTCCCACCTTCGGCAATGCCACCTCCTCAAGACGATAATCTCCAGGCGCGTAGGCTACGACGGCTTGCATGGTTAGTGGCAGTTCGGTGTGGTTGTTGTTATCTGCGTTATGCATTAATTACTCCTAATATATCTTGTATTGCTTGGCTAGCGGCGCACGCTTTACAAAAGATCTTATTGTGTACATATGCATTAACTGCCTTAAGCGTAGCTGAGTCAATCCATAATAGAACTTTCTAGACTTATACTTTAGACCAATAACATAATTTATTGTTTTATATGATTAAATTTAAAAAATGGAAATTATTTATTATTACAGGCACACCAAAACATAGCCCAAAGACATGCTTTATGTTCCGATGATGTTCAAATGTACAATCGTCTACCAAATACTACTGGCAACAAAGCGGGAGACAAGGGAAAAACCAGGCATGCTAGAGAGCGCCCACATGCCTGAGAAAAGTCGATAAATGCAACAGATGGAGTTAGGGCGGCCGAAATATAAGATGCCCAGAAACCATAGATTTTGAATACAGATGAAGCGTGCACTTACCCAGCAGTTGCTTCATCAAGGCGCAGAATGGTGTGCGCGTTAGTCACACTAGTGGCCAAGGTATCAATAACTCCGGTACGCAGCGCCCCGAGTATCCCGACCGCTTTTGTATTTTCACTGGCGATGGCAATAACGTCTGGAATGCGCGTAAGATCCTGTATATTAAGCCCCACCACACGCCCCTGCATCTGCGTTGCGGAAGGCCTTCCATGGATATCGATAAAGTCATAGCCCATCATATCGCCCACAGTTCCAGAGAGCCGCGCTTCTGCAATCTCCTGGGCCGAAAACCACCCCATGCGCACCATATTGCTGTCTTCACTCACGTCCCCCACGCCAATCAAGGCGGTATCCGCGCGTCGCGCTCGGTCTAGCGTCTGGCGCACGGTAGAGTTTTCATACAACGCATCCCTAAGCTCACCACTCTGTACCAGCGCAGGGGCATAAAGCGTCTCACTGTCACCGCCAAACCTACTCGCCAAACGTCGACAAATATGATCGGGATTCATATGCTCACCTGCACGCAGCGAGCCCCCAATTGCGCACACGAATGAAACCTTTAACGACTCCGCTAAGAAAACATTATCTGCCACGGCGGCCACGTTACGCCCCATACCAACGGCCACGATCTGACCATCGGTCAAACTACGCGACAGATGGTCTGCCACTAAACTAGCGACTGACGAGCGCTGTACATCCGGGTCGGCATGATCCAGAGCAATCAATGCTCGCTTCAGGCCAAAGCGACGCTTGAGTTCCTGCTCAATCTCAACACTAACGGCGGGATGCAGGCGCACTCGAACATCGACAATTCCTTCTGCCTGAGCACGTTTGAGCAGCCGCCCTATTCGCACACGCGAATGCCCAAGCCTATTTGCGATTGCCTCCTGCGTTTCCCCCTGCACATAGTAGAGCGTTGAAATCTCTGTCATTAAGTCTATATCTGCAGCGTCTTGACCATTCATCCTCGACATCCAGGGGTTGTTAAAGGGCATGTATCATGTCAGCTTGCTTGACACTTTTTCAACACAGGAATCAGCGCCTGAATAATCAGCGCCAATGAAACAGAACCAGCATCAGGTGTACCCACGCTTTTTTCAGCCAATGGGCGTGCGCGGCCAACGCGGGGAATTAATTGCTTAGTGGCCTCAGCAGCCTCACTCGCTATGCGTGCAGCGGATTCCCAGCAAGCCAAAGCTCCCTGGCCTTTCTCAGCCTCCCAAGACAGGGCATCGGCAAAAGGCACTAGCACGTCGACAAGCGTTTTGTCGCCCACTTCAGCCTTACCAAATGCCATGACTTGCTGACGGGCATTGACCACGCCAGCGGCAAGACGCTGCACTGATAACGGCTTCTCATTGCCAAGCGACTCCCCCATCGCTTTTAAGATAACCCGCCAGATGGCACCAGAAGTCCCGCCCGCTTCGTCTGACCAGCGCTGCCCAGCCCACTGCAGCACTGTCTCTGCGCCAGCCCCGCCATCAAGAGCCTCTCTGGCCGCTTCAAGCGCAGCCCTGCTGCCCCGCTGCATACCAATACCGTGATCACCATCTCCAGCAACCGCATCAATCTGGCCCAACATCTCACAGTTTTCATTAACCGTATTTGCGAGCACTTCGAGCGCCTCAACGACACCAAACGCTAGTTTTCGCGAGATATCGCTAGCCTCGGGAATCTCATCTTGTATAACTACCTCTACCTCAGCAGGATCCAGCGCCTGCGCTGGCGTCACGCTACCTTTTCGATAACCCGGCGCATCCGCAGCAGCAGTCCACAGCGGCTCCATATCATTATCAAGCCAGAATAACGTCAGCGAAACCCCAGCCATATCAAGACTGGTCACCAGCTCACCCACATCAGGCTCCACAATGACTAACCCAGCTTCCTGCAGCAGTTCGTCAACCTTGCGATAAATAACGAACAGCTCTTCATACTTAATAGTACCCAGCCCATTGAGTATTGGCGCCACCCGAGCTCCTTGGACTCTGATACCGTCAGGAACTTCCTCCAACAACCTGGCAACGAGGATTTCTGCCAGGCCATCTGCGGATGGGATATCCGTCTCACTAATACCCGGCTCGCCGTGAATCCCCAGCCCTATGGCCATCTTGCCCTCGGGCACATGAAAGAGCGAATCGGCTGCACCAGGTAATGTGCATCCTTCAAACGCCACTCCGAAAGAGCGCGTGCAGCGATTTGCCTCCTTCGCCACTTGAACCACTTCGTCCAGTGATAATCCCTTTTCTGCCGCAGCGGCAGCGGCCTTGAAAACGGTTAGATCACCCGCGATGCCACGCCGCTTATCAATCTCAGCCAAGGGAGCACTGGCGACATCATCAGTGACCAGAACGATCTCACAGGGAATTCCGTCTGCGATCAAACGCTCGCGCGCCTCACCAAAATGCAGTACGTCCCCCGCATAATTCCCAAAAGAGAGCAGCACACCACCACCGTTGTTAGCGGCTTTGGCGACAGAATAAACTTGCTGCGAAGAAGGCGAACAAAACAGATTACCCATGACAGCCCCATGGGCCAGCCCTTGCCCTACTAACCCCGCAAAGGTTGGGTAATGGCCACTGCCACCGCCAACCACGACCGCAACACTTCCTGGCTGGCTGCGCGTACTGCGTACAACGCCTCCCGGCACAGCCATCAACTTATCGCGATGCGCAGCAACTAAACCTAAACGAGCTTCTTCAGGGAAATCACTTGGATCATTAAATAGGCGTGTCATTATTATATCCTCTGGAGTGAGGCCAAACTGCGTAATCACAGCTTGCATGCTGTTGTTATTAATCAGCGTCGACGAATATGAGCAGTACCACGGTTACCGAGTATTCAATCGAGACTCATATTCGTCAATTTTTGCTATTTTTAATTCGGAATTTCCACCCGAAAAATTACTACCCAAAAAGGTTGCCACTATTGATTTAGCCAGCTCTGGCCCAATCACCCGAGCCCCCAGCGTTACAATCTGTGCATTGTTACTAGTGCGCGCCTTTGCTGCGGAGTAAGTGTCGTGCGCCTGCGCCGCGCGAATACCTGACACTTTATTGGCAGAAATAGCCACCCCGATTCCCGTGCCGCATACCAGCACTGCACGATCAAAGCGCCCTTCCTTAATAGCCGTAGCCACCTCAAAGGCAATATCGGGGTACAGGACCGGCTGGGCATTAAAAGTGCCAAAATCTTCAACCTCGTAGCCTAACTCACGGATATAACCGATAAGGATCTCTTTCAAGTCGTAAGCGGCCTCATCACCGCCAATGGCGACTTTGAGAGAAGGTGTCACATCAGACATTCATGCTCTCCCTTTCTAGGAAATAGAAACGCGGACGACCAACAATGGATACCGACCTAGTTGCCAGCCGTCTACTGACGCTATCAATCTATCACCAACCGATCATTTGTAAACACATAGATCATAAGATCCATCCGCATTTTTCTAGAGAAATTAGAGGGAAACTCAAGGAAATATAAACAAACCATTGATAAAAAAAGAATTATTAAATGATAAATCACTATCTAACAAGCACTATACTTTTGTTCAATGACCTTAAAATCGATTTCAGTGACGCGAAAATTTGACTAAACCGGCTCAAATGAACAATCATTTGAACACAGAGCGTTCATTTTTAAAGGAGAGTAGGCAATGTCGCTTCTTGCTGGATTACGCGAACACTCATTGGTCGTGGCCGACACGGGCGACTTGGATGCCATAAAGCGCTATCAACCGCAGGACGCCACCACTAATCCCTCTTTGATTCTCAAAGCCTTCGAACTGCCTCGTTATCAAGAGCTAATCGACAAGGTGCTTGCTGAATCATGTCGTGATGAAGACGACCTGAGCCGAATAGTTGACCAACTCTCGGTTGCGATTGGCAGACAAATTGCTGATGTGGTGCCTGGACGAATATCGACAGAAGTGTCCGCACACCTCTCTTTTGATACTCAAGCCAGTATTCAAAAGGCTTACGAGCTGATTGAGCGCTACGAAAGAATGGGTATTAACCGCAGCCGTGTGCTAATTAAGCTCGCGTCTACCTGGGAAGGGATCCGCGCGGCTCAGCAATTAGAGCGTGAAGGCATCAACTGCAACTTAACGCTCCTCTTCAGCGATGCTCAGGCACAGGCCTGCTTTGATGCAGGTGTGTACCTGATATCGCCCTTCGTTGGCCGCGTTAGCGATTGGTACCAAAAGACAAGCGGTGAAAAGTTCGCACTCGAAGAAGATCCTGGCGTGCTATTTGTAAAGGGGATTTGCGAGAGAGCGGCCGCAGGTCATTATGACACTGTCGTCATGGGGGCAAGTTTTCGCACCACCGATCAAGTATTAGCATTGGCGGGCTGCGATCGTCTGACCATCTCTCCCGGACTGCTAGAACAGCTTGATAGCATGGAAGGAGAGGTCACTCCAAAAATCCAACAGGAAACCGTCACTCGTAAAGCATTTACACCGCTATCAGAAGCAGGTTTTCGTTGGCAACACAACCAAGATGCAATGGCCAACGAGATGCTGGCTGACGGAATCCGACGCTTTGCCAACGACCAGCAAACATTGGAGTCGTTGATTACTCAACGTTTGACCGCTCGTGCCTAACGAGACGCTACCCAATATAACAACCAAGGTATCACTAATATGAATAGCCGTTTTGAGCTGGCCAATGCCATTCGCGCCCTTTCCATGGATGCTGTTCAGAAGGCCAAATCCGGCCACCCTGGCGCCCCCATGGGTATGGCTGATATTGCCGAGGTGCTGTGGAATGACTACCTCAAGCACAACCCCGA
>NZ_JBSXNN010000070.1:0-7946 GCF_056857635.1 Vreelandella sp. L-15
GTCGAGGAGGATGCTGACGGTCATCCTTACTTTGATGCCATCGACTCTGCCAACTTCGGGCGTATTGCTGACGATGATGTGGTGACGCACTTTGCCGAAGTGAAGGCTCCGGCCATCCCTGCCAATTGATCGAGGAAAACAGCGATGAACCGTAAAATGCTTATGAATCTCCAAGGTATGACGTTTACCGAGCAGGGTGCCCGCGACTATTACGGCAGTCGGTTTGAGACTACCGAGTTGGTGTGGGTCACTCTCGATGAAGAAGGCGAAGTGGTCGAAGGCAAGTCCGACGACTGTGTATAACAAACAGCAAGGAAAAGAGGAGAGGCCCGATGGCAAGCCACACTACTGGTAGACACCGCTACGCACGCGGCCCTGTAACCGAAGATATGAAAAAGAAGCTGATAGTTCGGCTCCAAAATGATGAAGATTTGGAGCTGTTGGCAGATGACATCATCGAGGTGATTGCCGTGGCCAGAAATGATCCTGATGGTTTTCGAGCCGCTAACCGCGAGTTAGACAGGTTGGCCAGCTTCAACACTGAACAGTCATAGGAAAAGCCCCATGCTGCGAACAGCAGCAGAGGGGGCTGAAAGGTTTATGCGAGTAATTCAGCATCGTCGAGATGCTTTGAGGTAAGCCTCACGAACGAGGAATCCCCTTCTGGCCTGAAGACGTTTCGACGCCGGGGCAAGTTCACCTTGGTGAACGTGTCGGTTTCCAGACCACCAACGAACCGCACCTTGTACGGCAGCTTGATGCGATCGCCCTCTTTCAGTTGAGCACGACGCCTCTTCCTCTCGGCATGCTTGCGGCAGCGTTCGCGCCAGTCGCTGGCCCACTTCAGAGAGTCACCTGTTACCACCCCAAGGCGCTCCAGCTCGTCAATCGGCGTGAGCAGCTTCAGGATGCCTGGAGGGCACTGGGACAACACAGGCCCCACGGTCTCATCCATCGACTTGTAGCAGAACTCACCCTGGGCGCTGCTAGTTTTGGCGACCGCAGCGATCGTGAAGACCACCGGGGACTCGCCCTCCATCTCACCTTGCTTGGTGATCTGGACCGCAGCGTAGTAGGTAGAGCCCACAAAGCTCGACTTCAGCACAACATGGGAACCACTCCCGCTGGAGTAGTTGTCATCCAGGTAGGCTTTCCGGTCGGCCGGCATCGGCATGCACATAGTACCCATGATCTATCTCCTCTCTCATTCCTGCGGGATTGCAGGTCTCACAGGGAGATAGGGGGCGCCCTGACACCGCCAGCCTCGATTTCGCATGCGAAACTGGGCGCACAACAGGGACGGTCTCGGTGGGCCTCATGCGCTGTTCAGGATACCGTTCCAATCGTCCGCTTGAACTCCTCGCGCATTGCCGCAAGGTCTGCAAAATCAACCTCTTCCCCGATACTGCCGTCCTGATTGATGATGTGGTATCGACCTCCATCCTGGGTCAAGAACATAACCTTTCCATAATGGGGAGGGGTGTGACGGGCTTTCCGAATCGCATCCTTGATGTCGTGCTTCGTCTCAACAAGGCGCTGTATAGGCGTATCGCCAGGAATGTGAGAGAGGCAGACTACAAAATCAGGGTAAAAGTAGTTTTTGTGATCCCCGCGGACCACGCGAACCGCATAGCGCTTTTTTTCAGGATTACGGAACCACCACGATATGAAATCAGCACGGTCCAACGCTTCTGCAAAGCGAAGCTCATCGCTATTGAGCGCGAAGGTGAAATCAAAACGGGCCGTGCGAAATTCTCGGTCCTGTAGGTTCCAGCAGGAAGTGTCCATCAGCCGCTGGGCATCGTACTCAAGGTGCTGATCCAGCTCCCCGAGCTGTTGTGAGTCAGGCGGCAGGACGCCATACAGATGCTTTTCTGAGCCCAGTAGCGGCACTCCTTCAGCAAATAGCAAAGCATCGGGCAATGGCTCCGCATCTGCCGTTTCAGCGTGCTCAGCAAGCGCGGACCAAAAGGCCTCTGCCAGCCTCGACTCGCTGGCACGGATGAGCCAGTGAGCAGCATAGCGGCACATCCGCTTGATGGTGGCGTCATCAACATCCTGATCGGCATCCTCAAGGGCCTCTCGAATGTGCGGCTCAGTTTGCCTGGCCATAACGCTGACAAGGATCTTGCGGTCCTCCTGCTCAACATTCGGCAGGCGTGACATGACTGCATTTGCCTGCTTGGCCAGCGCATTACGGTCTATCGTAATACGAACCGATTGAGTTGATACCTTCTGCTGAGTTAGCTCGACGTGACGCTCGACCTCTTTGAGGCGGTCTCTCGCTGCCAGCTGCGCTTCGCGCATCAGGCCTGGAGAAATCGTAACCTGGGTCGCTGCTCGTTCCGTGATTTTCGCCATATCAAGCGCACTGGGGCGATTCTCACGCTTCATTGAAATTGGCACCTGCGGGAGATGGCGGCGGCAGTGGTAAAGCCGAATACCATAAGCCCGCAGACATTCTTCAAGCTCTTTCTCAGTAGAAGCATCTTGCGGCGAGGGCCGCGGTGCTTCTTGATCACCCTCCACGATGGTGTCCAACTCATCATCAGTAAAAAGGGCTCCCTGGGGTTGCTTGCCAGTGCCGGTACTACTGCTATGACGCCTTTCGGCCCCAGTGCCTGAAGCATCCCCGGGTGAACCACCGCCCTCCTGGCCAAGGGAAGTGGGAGTTTCAAAAGCGTAGGAGAGGGGCTTTTGCCTGGTGGGACGGTTCGTGAAGGCCTGGGCGCCGGACTTGGTGTGCCTCAAGACCATCTTTTCGGTTTCACCTTCAAGCCGACTCTTGACGGCCATAGCGCTATTCACCGCAGCCTGGTAGCCCGCTTGAGCTTCGGCATTAGCCAAATAAATATAGGCCGTATTGAGTTCTGGAGGAATGTCATCGACATCCGTGAACGCATGCCGGATAGGCTTTGCCACCCGCATGACTCGGCCGACATATTGCATGGCGAAGTCTTGATCATTGACAGATTTTGTTGTCGCCAAGACAGCTGCGCGAGGAGCATCAAAACCTGTTCCAGCAGACTGCTTAAATATCAATACTTTCTTGGTGGTGTCATTTGCGATAGCAGACATCATGACGGGATCTGGTGCATCAGCTGAATGCTTCCCAATCGCATGAGGCGACACTCCACACTCGTGCATCAGGATCTTCTCTGCGGCCTCAATGGTTCCTTCACCGTTCTCGACCTGAACCAGAAGCAAAGGCTCCATCACGATGCCAATCTCATCCAGCTGACGCTGAAGAAGCATATTCCGACGCCAAGCCTGCTTTATCACGGTAACTTTCAAGTCGGCTACATCATGAGTGGCTTGCCCAAGCTGATACATTACGGCCTCGATATAAGCCTTGTTCAGCCTGGCCTTTACCACATCAGAGCGACTTACGCCAAAGGACTCAAAGCTAGATTTTCCGGCACTCGACAAAAACTGGTTGATCCTCTGGCTTTTGGGTGTGGCGGTCGCCATAGCAAGGTAGTTGGGAGCCAGCCACTTTATAAAATGACCGAACTCAGTAGCTTCATCCAAAGCTATATGCGCTTCATCAATGATCACGCCGATTTCATAGCCCAGTGAGCGAGCTAAGCCTATGAACTCAGCGGGCGTTCGTGCGCTCTCACCCCCCCCCATGTCATAGCCTGCCTTACGCCAGCTGGCGCGAGAAACGCCACTTGTTGTCGACAAAAGCACTTGACCTGGAGATGGTTGCTGGTTGAGCCCATTGCTTAGGAGCTGACCACTCAGCTCTGTAGCATTGGTTGCCAGGGCATCCAGTGTTTGCTGCAACAACGTCACATAAGGAACAAACCATAACCAGATCACGTCATGATTTGTTGATACATTCCCTAAGACACGCGAGAGTATAAATGTCTTCCCTGATCCAGTGGGCGCCCTGAGCAAACACGGCGGCTCACCGCTACCCTGAATGGTATCAGTAATGTTGTTGATAAGAGTTGTCTGAAACTCCTCAGGGACAAGCAACGCACCTTGCCCTGTGGTAATTTCCTCTGAAAGTGAGCGCGCCGCGGGGAGGGTCATTGGGCAACCTCCTCAACGGCTTTCCTAACACCTTGAGCGCGGCGGAAGGCATCATCCAGCGGATAGGATTCGACTGTGCGCGTCTCTTCAACAGCGCTGCGCACCGAGTCCGGGCGCGGAGAATAGACAATAATGCGCTCCGCAGGCCACGAGGCCAGGCGGGATAAGACATCCTCTGTGACACGGCGACAAACCAGTATGGCCGCGCTGCTGTCGTCTGCGGCAACCAGAATGTCGTCGTCGCTTGAGTGTTGCCGGATCTGTCTCAGCTCACGCAGCGATACGAGAGCGTGAGCATGCTCAGCCTCACCTTCAAAGTCGAGATCCGCTTCTTCCACAAGATCAAGCGTGAGATAGGCAAAGTGGCGAGGTAGGCCGTCTTCCATTTTAAGCTCCTCGCTGACAGCCCGTAGCCGCTCGGCGCATACATCACGACATACATTATGTTCGGAACGCCTAGGCGTAGCCTCTGTGCTCGAGCAGAGAATGTATCTCCTATTTCCACCATCCTGCTGATTGAGACGAAGAACAACCTCACCAGTTGTTCCGCTCCCGGCAAAAAAATCGAGCACAATATCGTCTTCGCGCGTTGATTGAGAAAGCAAAGTTCCGATCAGAGAGGGGGGCTTTGGATATGGAAAGGCATTCTTCCCCAGAAGCTCTCGAAGACGCTTGGAGCCTTCATCAGTAGTGCCAATTATTGGCATATTGGAAGATATATCTACGGTATCTCCCTCTTGCCGCGGAGTAAGCCAAGAAGATAGAGGCTGAGTCTCATTCCTCAACCCCTCTTTATATTTTTTAAGAGCCGGTCGCCCATAGCCGACCCTCTTCCCCACCCAGAAATCCAAGTCACTCATGTCCTCAGTTAGCAGCGGAGTTCTCTTGGAATGCGGTATATCATCTTTCCTTATCGCTTCGATAAGCTCAGATTTTGTTGAAAAAATTTCGACCCTCTGGTTGGGCGGAAACCATACATCCCCATCGGAAATCATATCTTCAATGACTTTACCTCTGATTCTCTGACCATCTTCTACCTTTTTTCTTGTTGCGTAGGCCCACACCCTTGACGGGTTGCATGGGTAATAAATATCTTCATCTGGATCATATATCGGATAGTACGTATTGGGGCGCTCAGACTTTGTGTGTGCCTTTGTTAGATCACTCAGACGAAAAACACCTTTCTCATCTTCGTATCGATACATTGAATAACTTTTCTCTTCGCCAGAAAAGCGAAAACCCGAATTAGCGTAGACCAAAACATGCTCATGATTTGTCGATAGAAAAGCGCCTTTCGTATCATTTCCGCCGGTCCGGCTTCGCCACACAAAGCTGCCGACACGCCTCCCTGGCATCGCCTCTTCCAGGAGCATGTCCAAGCGAGACCTGTTTTCGTCATTTATTGAAACAAACATGACCCCATCTGGCGAAAGGAGGTCTTTTGCAATCAGTATTCGCCGGTAAATAAATTCCATCCACTTGGAATGGCGCCAACGATCGTTCTTAGAAACATATGAATCATTGTATACCCAGTCTTTTTCTCCTGTATTATAAGGAGGGTCGATATAGATCGCTTTCACTTTTCCACGGTGCGTAGCACTAAGGAGGCGAAGTGAATCAAAATTATCACCCTCAATAACAAGATTTCCCGTGCTATCCTCATGAGGCAGATGCGAGACTTCTCGATCAAGCCGGGGAAGCACTATATTTTTATTTAGAGCCTTGTCGTGCTCGATGGCATCTCGCTCCCACGAAACACCAAGCCGTTTCTGTGTAAGCTCTTTCGCAAGCCAGGCCTTCAGCTCCTGGGCGCTCAGCTGGTCAAGTCGTGAAAGGAGTTCTGTTCGTTTGGTTGTCGTCATGATCCGTTCTAACCCTGCTCCGCGGCAGTGCCGCTCCTAGTGTCCTTCGTATGTTGAGGAGAACCCTACCACACGCCAAGAAAACAGCACCTCCTCACATCGCATCAGCGTCGCTCGCCTGCTCCATGGCGCCAGTTTCGCATGCGGAATTCCTGACGCTACACTCTGGCCAAGGTGGCGACTGTCTGTATGCCCCGGCCGCATCGCCACGATCGCATAAGAAAACCCCTGACAGCACAAGGCTGACAGGGGTTTGAGGGAAGAGGATGGAGCATGACGCGAGCGCGTCAGTCCTCCCCGGGAAGCATGATCGTGATCACCGGCTCAAGGTTGTCTCCAGGGCCTATGTGCATCACGGCACGCTTGGGAACAACCCGTGGGCCGTTCTCCAGCGGTTCCATGACTCTCACCGTGTACTCGACTACGGGCGAGTCTCGCTCCTTGCGTGCGGCATGAACCGCGAGCGACAGAACATCCCACAAGCGGCCTGCCTCATCTTGAAGCGGGCCATGTGGCCTAGCAGCTTGGTCCCAAGCCACCAGCTCATGCCAGGCAGCAGTGGTCAGGGCGACAGGCACCTTGAACCCTGCTTCCTTGGCGGCTTCGTTGACTTCGATCAGATCCCCATCTGCGATGGCATCGCTACGGGTATACGAGTGGATCAGGTCAGTAGCCTCAAACATGAGCACGCACCCCCATGGACTGAGCTGCAAGGAAGGCTTCCATCGGCACTTCCGTCATGCTCCAGGAAGGCTCCCAGGCACCTTGGCGCATGACAAGGCGCGTCAGTCGCTCAGTCGCCATGCCAAGATCCCAGCGCTTGCAGCCGCGGGCGGCAAGGCCGCTCGCTACATGCTCAACCTCCCAGCACCACGGCGCATCAAGATCCACGCCGTACCGCACCTTGAAGGTTTGGCCATCTACTCGCACCACAGCGAACACGCCAGGCTCAGTGCCCAGGTACTCTCCGTGGTTCCCGTTCTTGCGGGTGAAGACAACGGTTTCCAGACGATCGCCGATCGTTTCCATGATTGCTTCTCTCTCTTGGTTCTCTCACATTCCTGCGGATGCAGGTCTCAAGAGGAGGTAGAGGCAGGACTGACACTCGACCGGGAGCGTGGTGGTAAGGTAGCGGGTGCAGTTTCGCATGCGAAATCGGAGACAGAGCGACACACCATGCACCCTCCTTCTGAAGGCCTCAGGGACGACTACCAAGGCGCCAGCATCAGCGATGACAGGGTGATCGAGGTCTGGCATCCGAAGTGCTCGGATAGCCCCGACCCCGTAGCACGACTTCTCATCCAGCGCAGCGAGCAGCAAGTGGGCCAGGATCGACAGCTCACGCTCACGGTGAGACGCATCGGCGAGCATCCCCTGTTTGGCATCAATCAGTTCTCCTGGTCTGCCTGCTACTCGCCGGGTAGCAAAGGGGAACCGGAGCGCATCAAGCTCACTGACGGGGAATGCAGCCCTGGTGGAGACATCATTCTCCGCATGATCGATCTTCTTGGTCACCGCGTTGGCACATACCTCATGGCAAAGACCGTCGCATGGGCCAAGCATTGGCCCACCGCAGAGGTCATGCAGATCAAGCTGTCCTGGGAAGACGAGAAAGAGGGGTGCTGGGGAGGAGGCAACAAGGAGAGGCGAGATCGGTTCTATGAGCCCGCCTTATTCATGAGGCCGACCTGAAAACGAAGATAGCGGATGGTATTCTCTTGAGAAATCAGAACGTTCCGGCAAGAATCTGAACCAAGAGAGCCATCCGCTATGGGTGAAAGCCTATCCACCTGGACGCCCTCATGCAACGGCGCTGTCCGTGTTGAGCTGAGCGGCCAGCGCACTACCAGCGACAGCGGCGCTCTGCTGTTGCGTGAGGCCCTCGACAACAGCGGCGTGATTGAGGCGCTGGAAGACAATCTGGTCGATCGACGCCACCCGCTGCGCATCCTTCATTCGCTGGCCAGCCAGTTGCGTACCCTGGTGCTGCAGCGTGCGATGGGCTGGATCGACCTCAGCGATACCGACACGCTGCGCCGTGAT
>NZ_JBSXNN010000071.1:0-7914 GCF_056857635.1 Vreelandella sp. L-15
TGCTGAAGGGGTTGCCGAAGCTGACCGCACTGAGCTGACGCTCCTGCGAGACCACCACAGCATCAGAAAGCGAGCGACCGGAGCGGCGGTAGGCGATCACGGCTGCTTGGACGGCCGCCATTGATTCCAAAGAGCTATAAGAAAGCGGGAAAATTTCAGCGTTTTGGCATTACTCAACGGCCATTCGCACTGAAGAAGCCGATCCTGATAAGCGATGCCACCAGTCAGTACCTTCAGACCGCTCAATCAGCACCCTCGTGAATGAGGCGGGATAAAGGCAGCAACAACACCAGTAGCGTTATACGTAGTAAGTGGTGAGTGGTAACGAAGGCGGGATCGATACCTAAGCTTAGTGCGACCAAGCTTAGCTCTGGGGCTCCGCCTGGCATGTAGGCGAGTAGCGCCGCCGCGGCAGAGTAACCGGTGAGTAAATGCCCTACCCAGGCGGCGAATATCGCCAGCAGCAACAGTACCAGGGCCTGAATGACCGCCATCAGCATGGCCACCCCCACCTCGGCAATCGGGGCACCCGCAAAGCGCACACCCACTGAAATGCCGATGACGACCTGTGCGAGCGCAATGATCACAGGTGGCACAGCCGCATGCGTGAGGCTTGAGAAGTGCAGCGCCGCTGAGACAAGGGCCGGGCCAAACAGCAGCGGACTAGGCAGGCGAAGTCGCTTACCCAGCCACATGCCGACAATGCCAGCCGCCAGTAGCCACGCGATATCAGTGGAAGCGGGCACCCATAACCACTGCGATAAGGCTGGCGCGCTACTGCTAATGTCGACATGGCCGATAAACTGCAAAACAGGTGGGATGGCTATCAGCAGAACCAATATGCGCACAGCATGGGTAATGCCGATGATGCGCAAATCGGCTCCCGAGGAGAGGGCCATCCCGGTTACCGTGGAAACCCCGCCAGGCACGCCGGCGTAGAGCGCCGTTTCCCAGGAGTGCCCCGCCACGCGGCGGGAGAACCACACCGAGAAAGTCATCATCACCGCCGTGGCGATCAGCATAATCGCCAAGCTGCCCCCCCAACGCGTTGCTTCCCCGGTCATGTCGGGAGTGAACGCTGAACCGAGCATGACCCCAATGACGACCAACACGCCTTGGCGGCCCTTGCCCGGCGACCTCATCGGTACGCCAGCCAGGGAGGCCGCCGTGGTGGCGATCATTGCCCCTAATAACCAGGGAAGCGGCAATTGTAGCCAATACGCCAACCCGCCCCCGATCAGCCCGAGTGCCAACGTTGGTAAGAAACGGCCTATAGGGCCCAAGGTTATTGCTCGCATCGTTTTCAACATCACAGATTTGCAAATAAAAGCCCTGGCGATCGTTATCACGGGCCAGGGCTAGCTATCTATTCATTGCCGGGCAAAAAGCGCCGTTACTCAGCGCTTAACTTGCGGGCAGCCAATAGCTTCGGTACCAACCAGGGCAGCACGAGTAGTAATGCCGCCGCAGCCCACAGCCCCAGTGAAATACCCGATTGCCATAGGATACCGACGTCGCCGCCACTGATAGAGAGTGCGCGGCGAAGGTTCTGCTCCATCAACCCACCCAGTACGTAGCCGAGAATCACTGGCGCCAGGGAGAAGCCCAGCTTACGCAGCAAGTACCCAAACACGCCGATAACCAGCATCAAGTAAATAGCAAATAGATCGGAGTGCAATTGATAAACGCCGACGAACGCCAGGATAGCAATGGCGGGTACCAGTACCCAGCGTGGAATAGTCAGCACCCGGGCGAATACACCCGCTAGCGGCAGGTTAAGCATCAGCAATACGATGTTGCCAATATAAAGTGACGCGATAAGCCCACCGGCCACTTCAGGCCGCTCGGTAAACATCATTGGCCCAGGGGTGATGTTATAAAGCATCAATGCACCCAGCAGTACCGCTGTTGTACCGGAACCGGGAATGCCTAAGGTTAGCATGGGCACAAAAGAGCCTACCGCTGCCGCGTTATTGGCCGACTCCGGCGCAGCCAGCCCGCGCATATCACCAGTGCCAAAGGTGTTGTCCTTGTCTGAAAGCCGCTTTTCCGTGGTGTAGGAGACGGCTCCGGCAACAGAGGCGCCAGTTCCGGGTAGAACGCCGATGATAAAGCCGATCAACCCCGAGCGGATAATCGCACCCTTACATACCAGCACTTCCTTGAGGCTAACAAAAACGCGCCCGAGCGGCGGCAACTCGCCATCGTTGTCGGTACTGTGAGCGTTTTCAAGCATCAGCAGGATTTCGCTGATAGCAAAGAGGCCGATAATCATCACTACAAAGTCGATGCCGTCGTAGAGCTCAGGCATGCCGAAGGTATAGCGCAGCACGCCGCTGCCGGAATCAATGCCCACGGTGCCAATCAGGACACCCAGTACGGCACCAATCGCGGTCTTGATTGGATCCTTGCCCATCATCACCGACATGGAAGAAAACGCGAATATCATGAGCGCAAAGAATTCCGCCGGGCCGAACATCACCGCAACACTAGCCAGGAGCGGTGCAAACAACGTCAGGCCAATAATGGCAATGGTCGCGCCGATGAAAGAGCTGACTGCTGAAAGCCCTAAAGCGGGACCCGCGAGTCCCTTCTGTGCCAGCGGGTAGCCATCGAGCGTGGTCATGACCGCCCCGGCATCGCCAGGCACATTGAGCAAAATGCTCGACATGCGACCGCCATATTCGGCGCCGGTGTAAACCGCGGCCAACAAGATCAGTGATGACTCGGCAGGCAAGCCAAGGGTATAGGCAAGCGGCATCAGAATGGCAATGCCATTGATCGGGCCGATACCTGGCAAGGCCCCAAATAGGGTGCCGAGCAAGGCGCCAAGGAAAGCCAGCCCCAGGTTAAGAGGGGTCAGCGCAACACCGAACCCCTCGATAAGGAAATCGAACATCTTAGCGATCCTTTAAATGAAGGTATCGAACCAGTAGCCAGAAGGCAGGCTGATCCCAAGGGCTGTGGTGAACAGAAAGTAGCCGATAACCGACATGATGACGCCGGTGATCAGCGCTTTACCCCAGGTCGCATCAAATAGTCGCGCCAAGGCCGTCACCACGAGCAGCGATGAGACGATGAACCCCAGCTGTGTGAAAAAAACGGCATAGGCGAAAAGCAGAACCAGCACCAGTAACAACTTAAGCGCCAGTGCTTTGTGGGGCCATTGACCGTTGGGGCCCGGTCTGAAAATCAACACCAGTGAGAGTCCAGTCAGCAGAATTGACAGTCCTACTGGGAAGGCCTTGGGGCCTACGGGTTCGTAGCTGAAGGGCATCTCCAGCTGTACGGCCTGGACGGCGATAAAAGCCGCCAGACCGATTAGCGCTATGCCCAGCACTCGGTCGGCGGCGATCTTCATTTGGTCAGACCTACTTCTTCTGCCAGCCCTTTAAACTCAGTGACCTGTTCTTGGACGTAGCGGTCAAAGTCTTCACCGAAACGAGCCATTGGAAACAGGCCCCGCGCCTCACGTAGCTCGGCGAATACCGGGTCCTCCGCCAACTGCTGCATGCGTTCGACCCAGGCTTGGTAGGCTTCATCGCTGACTTCCGGACCCATGTAATAACCTCGCCAGATTGGCCACTCCACGTCGTAGCCCTGTTCGGCTGCGGTGGGAATATCGGCGTAGGGGCCGCCCATCCGCTCTTCGGAAAGCGCCGCCAGGACGCGGATTTTGCCACCCTCAAGCTGGGACTTAAGTTCTGCCAAATCACCGGTGAACACTTGAATGTGGTCGCCTAACAGCGCTGCTAGTGCCTCACCGCCACCTTCGAAGGCCACGTAACGGAGGTCTCTGGGCGACATATCCCCAGATTTGGCGATCAGTGCTGCCTTCATCCAATCCTGACTACCTACTGTGCCACCAGCACCGAAGGCGATCTCGTTGGGATTTTCTTTCAGTGCCGTCATCAGCTCGTCGAGGCTCTGCCACGGTGCATCGGCACTGACGACAATCGCGCCATAGTCGACGCCCAGTGCGCCTAGCCAGCGAACCTCATCAGCGTCGTACTCGCCAAACTTGCCCAGCGCCAGATTCACGGCAGCACCGGTACTGGCGGCTACAATAAGGCCGGGATCATCAGTGCGCACACCGTTAACATGGTTGTAAGCCACCGCACCAATGCCGCCAGGCATGTAGCTAACCATCATCGGCTTACTTATCAGCCCCGTATCCTGGAAACCATTGGCTGCTAATCGACACGTCAAATCGTAGCCACCGCCGGGCTGGGCGGGCGCGATGCACTCAGTAGACTCGGGAATGGCTTGAGCCTGAGCCTGGCCGATAAGCAATGCGGTGCCCATTAAAGCAAGGCTAGAGGCATGGCGTAAGGTTGAGTTGACCTTCATGACGAACTCCTGTTCTCTTGTTGTATTCGGGAGCAGGAAGACCCGACCCCGGTCATCCTAAGATGACCAGCGCAATGTTAGGCAGACAACCTTTCATCAACCTGTCATTTTCCTTAACGCCCCCCGAGACTTTAGTCATATGCGCCTAATCATCGTTGAAGACGATCCGATGATCGCCCGCTCGCTTTACAACGCGTTATCACCGCTGGGGAATAGTGTCGACATTTTTGCCCATGTCAGGGAAGCGCAAGCGGCGCTACGCAATGACCACTTCGATCTGATACTGCTTGATCTGGGGCTGCCTGACGGAAATGGTCTTGAGTTGCTGAGTGAATTGCGTGAACGAGGTGACCGAACGCCCGTGTTGATCCTGACCGCTAGAGACGGCATTGAAGACCGAGTCCGCGGCCTCGATCTAGGCGCGGATGACTACCTAGCCAAACCGTTTTCACTGGTGGAGCTTGAAGCCCGTGTACGCGCCTTGCTAAGGCGCAGCCAGCAGCGTAGCGATAACCGCCTAACGTTGGGCCCTTTGTGTCTTGATCCCGTTGCTGGCGCTGCCACCGTCGATGGGGTACCGCTCTAATTACCTCGCTGTGAGCTACGCTTGCTTGAAGGGCTCCTGCTACATGCAGGCAATATTGCCCCCCGCGAGATGCTGGAAGGGCGGGTGTTTAGCTTCCGTGAGGTAGGTTCTAATGCACTTGAGGTTTACGTCAGTCGGTTACGCAAGCGTCTTAAGGGGAGCGGTTTGCGTATCCGCACGTTTCGTGGCCTTGGCTATCGACTCGAGGAAGCGCCGACTTGACCCAAGTGATTGGCACGTTAAAAGCGCGCTTGGCTGTCTGGCTGCTGGTCATGGTGTCTGGGCTGGGCACGCTGCTGCTAATGGAAGCCTATTATTCCACTCAGCGTGCGGCCGAGCGTGCTTTCGATAGCCAGCTTGAAGCGGCGGCGCTGACGATTGCCGATTCGGTGCAATGGGAAGGCAGCGACCCCGTTATCAGTATTCCTCCCGCCGCCCTACAAATTCTGGCGACTTCCCATCAGGAGCGGGTCTTCTACGCCGTGCTCAACCATAACGGACGGCGCATTTCAGCCAATCTGGCTCTCTCCATTCCCTTGGCCGGTCGTGAAGCAGCGGCCACTGAACCAACCTGGCTTGACGTGACGCAGTCGGGCACCCGCTGGCGGCTGCATGGCCGCGAATACGACTCAGCGGGATGGGACATTCAAAACCCGGTGCAAATCTGGGTGGGCCATACGATGGGTGGGCGGCAGGCATTGGCCAGTGAGCTCTTTGAACGCGCGATCATCCGTTTTGTCGCTATGGTATTGCTGGCGGGCATACTGATGCTGCTGGCAATGCGGGTGGCACTAAAACCGATGCGCCAGTTGCGCCACCGGTTAAGGAGGCGTCAAGCCGATGATATGCGGCCACTCAATGCCAGGGTGCCGGAGGAATTGCGCGAAATGGTCGAGGCGCTGGATACCCTGTTTACCCGCCAGCGCGAGAGCCGCGATAACCTGCTGCGCTTTACGGCCGATGCCAGCCATCAGCTCAAAACCCCGCTCGCCGGCCTGCAAAATACCAGTGAGTTAGCCCTACAAAGCCGCGATCCCGATGAGTGGTATCGTGCCCTTTCAGACGTTCATGTTGGCGCAGAGCGCACCAGCCGCTTGGCCGGTCAGCTACTCAGTCTTGCGCGCCTTCGCCATGTAGAAGAGGCCGAAGAATGCTTGCCGCTCGATCTAAGAAAGACGCTACATGAAAGCGTGCTCGAATGGGCCCAGCGCGAGGTGGCCACGCAGCATGACCTGGGGCTGGCTGAACTGCCCGCCGAGCCAATGATCATACAAGGGCAAGCGTGGGCGCTGCACGAGCTATTGGGCAACCTGATCGACAACGCGCTGCGCTATACCCCTCCAGGTAGCGAAATCACGCTGGGGCTAAACGCTATCGGCAACCACATAATGCTTTATATCGAGGATACCGGGCCTGGGGTCGACCCAGCGATACGTCACCGGCTGTTTCAACCCTTCGAACGCGGAGGGCGTCAGGACACCCACGGCTCAGGCCTGGGTCTGGCCATCGTAGAGACCATCGCGCAACGCCACGCGGCTAAGCTTCAAGTCAAAGAACGTCCGCCACATGGGCTGCGTATCGAAGTGCATTTTCAGGCGGCGGGGGAGGAAAGCTGATGCAACGCTTATGGCTCACGACGGCGCTGGTGGTTTGCTTTTTTGCATCTTCTCAGGGTTTAGCGGCGACGTCCTTGGTGGTAGAAGCCGCTTTGGACCGACAGGTGGTCGCGCCGCTGTTGGCTGCTTTCGAGCAGGCCCATCCGGGTATTGAACTAAGCTACCGGGACCGTAGCACACTGGAGGTGAATGCCTTGACTGCGGAGGCTGATCCACCTCCCGACGTAGTGATTAGCTCCGCCATGCCCTGGCAAATGAACCGCGTCAATCAGGGGTATGCCCAGCGGCTGGATTCTGAACTGGCCAACGAATGGCCCGAATGGGCAAAATGGCGTAACGAGGTGTTTGGGTTTACCTTCGAGCCGATTGTCATGGCTTACCGGCTCGATTTAGCCCGCCACATGTTGCCGCCGCAAACCCATGCAGATCTGCACAATTTACTGAGTGCTCAACGTGACACGCTACAAGGCAAGGTAACCACCTACTCGCCCTCCAATAGCGGCATCGGCTACACGCTATTTCAACAAGACGCGCGTTATACAGAGAGGTTCTGGGATCTGGTCACCGCATTAGGTGATGCGGACACCCACCTTGAATCCAATACCCGCTCAATGCTGGAAGGGCTTTCAGAGGGTCGCTATTGGCTGGGTTATAATCTGCTGGGCTCCTATGCCATGGTGTGGGCCCAAGAGCATCCCGAGGTGATCGTGCAGGTGCCCCAAGACTATGCCTTAGTCGTGATGCGGACCGCCTTTATCCACCGTGATGCGCCACACCCCCGAGCTGCTAAAGCGTTTATGAACTTCCTGCTCAGCCGCGACGGCCAGCGTGTGTTGGCGGCTCAAACCCCGCTTTTCAGCGTGCGGCCTGATATTGTCGGACCCTACACGGCTCAACGTCTCCGCGATCAAGTGGGCGACCGCCTATACCCCATCCCGCTGAACGCCTCGGTGCTCGCTTTCGTTGACCCTCAGCGCCGCGATGCTTTCATGGCTCGCTGGCAACGTGAATTTAATCGCTACAAGGGGCTTAATGATGATTAGATATGCCAATGTATAGGATAAATCAATCCCCAAACTCGCTAAAGATTCTTTTAAATGTATGATTTATTAGGATGTTATCTTTAGGTCAAGGATGCTGATGAGTCACTTTATCAAGCTAAACGTAGTGGTCACGACAGAATTAGCTGCCCTAACCTGGATTTCTCATAGTACCTCAGCCAGTACCGCACTCAGGCTGTAACACCGCTAAACACCTACTGGCTCGACTTACATCGGCTACTTTTTAACCACTTTCCGGCGTTCAGACACACTTCCCCCTTTCCCCCATTGCTTCGGGCCGGGGGCGCCCGAGCAGTCAGTT
>NZ_JBSXNN010000072.1:0-7971 GCF_056857635.1 Vreelandella sp. L-15
GAACGCACTTTGTTGATGGCGCAAGCATTGTTGCAGTGGCACCGAACTAACCTCGGCTAGAAAGGCGGTGTCCGGCTGCTTCTTTAACTGTGTTAGGAACGCGCTGGCATCGTTATAGCCGATCTTTTCCTGACGCTGATAGAACGCGTCGGTGCGATAGCGCAGTACCGAGTTCCAGACAAACCGCACGCACCCAAACGTCCGCGCCAACAAGGCTGCTTGCTCAGGCGTGGGATAGAAGCGGTATTGGTAGGTGCATTCGGCTTTCATGCTTTACACTTTAGACGAAATATTGTAAGGATGCAAAACACAAGGCGTCCTGGCGGACGCCGTGCTATCCATCCTCGCACTAAAAGTACGAGGTTTTCCGCGCTAACTGATAAAAGTATCACCATCCGCTACAACAATGCCAATTTTTATTAGCCAAGTCGGCGAAACTTACTAACGTGAAACAGAGAACTATAACAGCGGCAATACTTCCTTTTCCTGCAAAATGGTGGTCTTACCTGGAGAAGATGCTAACGGTGCCAAAAAGTTTGCCCAACGCATCGCCTATCGATTACAAGAGCAACCCATGACGTGGCACGAAGACCGGCTCGTTTATGTGACGGTCTCGATTGGGGTTGCCTGCCTCAACGATGGCGGCTTTACCAACAGCACCGAGCTCATCAATGCCGCCGACAAAAGCATGTACTTTATTAAACACAGCGGCCGCTGCGGTATTGCCGTATACGGGCACTAACCTAGCCGTTTAATGATTGCTCCCGCACTCAGCGGGGGCCTTACTCACAGCTGATCGAGCGACTGTCAGCAGCGCAAATTAAACGCTACTCATATACCTCAGCTTCAGACAGCTGACTACCCGCCTGATCTTTTTCCGACAGCGCAATCTCTACCGGCAACGTGGGCCACTCAATGGCAAGCTCCGGGTCATCGAAACGGATGCAGCGCTCTGATTCAGGGTGGTAGTAATCAGTGGTTTTGTACAAGAAGTCAGCGGTTTCTGAAAGCACTACAAACGCATGACCAAAGCCTTCCGGCACCCACAGTTGGCGATTATTGTCAGCAGACAGCTCAACGCCTACCCACTGCCCAAAATGCGCCGAATGGCGGCGCAGGTCTACCGCCACATCCCACACGCTGCCCTGGGTAACGCGCACCAGCTTACCTTGCGGCTGCTCAAGCTGGTAATGGATGCCACGTAGCACCCCCTGGCGAGAGCGGGAGTGGTTATCCTGCACAAACTCGCGCTTGCACCCGGTCGCCTCTTCAAACGCTTTTTGATTAAAGCTTTCCATAAAAAAGCCACGGGCATCGCCAAACACCTTAGGGGAAAGAATGAACACCCCTGGTAGAGACGTTTCTTCAACCTGCATTAGTGGCCACCTTTAGCATCTAAACGGTTTAACAAGTACTGACCATAGCCGGTTTTTGCCAGTGCCGTGGCG
The DNA here is from genome assembly GCF_056857635.1 of Vreelandella sp. L-15. Taxonomy (NCBI): domain Bacteria; kingdom Pseudomonadati; phylum Pseudomonadota; class Gammaproteobacteria; order Oceanospirillales; family Halomonadaceae; genus Vreelandella; species Vreelandella sp. L-15. Next base: position 1,449 of record NZ_JBSXNN010000072.1, read on the forward strand.
CTTTCACGCAGCGACTCATCGCTTAGCCAGCCCTGCTGCCAGGCAATCTCTTCCAGGCAAGCCACTTTCAGTCCTTGGCGGTGCTCAATGGTTTGCACGTACTGGCTCGCCTCTAACAGGCTATCGTGGGTACCGGTATCCAACCAGGCAAAACCACGGCCCAAGCGCTCGACGCGCAGGTCGCCACGCTCTAGGTAAGCATTGTTCACGCTAGTAATTTCCAACTCGCCGCGTTCAGAAGGCGTGACCTGCTTGGCGATCTCGACCACATCGTTATCGTAAAAATAGAGCCCGGTAACTGCGTAAGGCGACTTCGGCTTGGCGGGTTTCTCCTCAATAGAGACCGCCTTACCGTCAGCATCAAACTCCACTACCCCGAAGCGCTCTGGGTCTTTCACCAAATAACCAAACACCGTAGCACCGCTGGTTTGTGCCGCCGCCCGCTTTAACTGGTCTGAGAAGTGTTGACCGTGGAAAATGTTATCACCCAGCACCAAGCACACCGGTGCATCGCCAATAAACTCTTCACCAATAATAAACGCCTGCGCCAAGCCATCTGGGCTAGGCTGCACTGCGTACTCAAAGCGCACACCGAAAGAGTCGCCATTGCCCAGCAGGCTTTCATACTGAGGCAAATCTTCCGGGGTAGAGATAATCAAAATCTCGCGGATGCCAGCCAGCATTAACACCGAAATCGGATAATAGATCATCGGCTTGTCGTAAATCGGCAGCAGCTGCTTTGAAACACCGCGCGTGATGGGGTGCAGACGCGTACCGCTGCCACCTGCCAAGATAATGCCTTTACGTTGCATCGTATTGCTCCTTGCTCGTTACCCGCAGAACTAACGCGAGCTTGCTATTTCTTCCACGGTTAGCGCCAGCTGGCTTTGCCAACTGGGCAACTGGATGCCCAACGCTTGTTCAATTTTATCAACGCCCAGCCGAGAGTTAAGCGGGCGAACCGCTGACGTAGGGTAATCGCTTGTTGGTATGGCTGAAACTCCCTCAGGAGTAATCTCCAACGGTAGCCCAAGGTTGCTGGCTAACTGGAAAATCTCGCAGGCAAAGCCATACCAGCTCGTCGCCCCTTTAGGGGCTAAATGATACACACCGCTCTCGATACCCGATGCCGTGGCTGTTTGTAGCTGAGTACCGTGTAGCTTAGTAAGCGCTTGCTGTGTGACTAACGCAATCAGCCGCGCAGGCGTTGGCGCACCAATTTGGTCACTTACAACGCTTAAGGCGCTACGCTCAGCCCCTAAACGCAACATGGTTGATAAAAAACTCTTACCATGGGCGCTGTACACCCAGCTAGTGCGGAAAATCAGATGCTGGCAGCCACTCTTAGCGACCGCTTCATCGCCTGCTAGCTTGGTAGCCCCATAGGCATTGCATGGCCCCGTGGCATCGCCTTCCTGCCAGGGAGTATCACCCTCACCGTTGTAAACGTAATCCGATGAGTAATGTACTAACCAAGCACCCCGCTGCTGGCAATACGTCGCCAACTGCGCGGGCAGCTCCGCGTTCAACCGCGTTGCCGCCTCAAGGTCTGTTTCAGCGTTATCGACCGCCGTATAGGCAGCAGCATTTACGATAAGGTCAGGTTGGTGTTGTGCCAAAAACGCATCCACGGCGTCAGCATCCAACAGATCCAAGGCCGCCCGGTTAGGCGCCACAATCTCACCAAGCGTAGCCAACTGACGGCGTAGCTCAAAGCCAACCTGGCCACTGCCGCCAGTGATCAGAACCTTCATAACCCATTCCTTTGTGAAACACTTGAATTCATCATCATACCAACCTGAGTACTACGTCAGTGGTAAGCAGCGTTAGCTCGCGACCGTTTGGGCTTACAGCCTACTTAAACCAAGGGGTGCTTTCAGCACCCATCGCGCGCTGAAGCGCCCTCCTACGGCAAGGCTTGCAACCCGGCTGAATACAGCACCTGTGGGAGGCAGCTTTAGCTCGCGACCGTTTGGGCTTACAGCCTGCGTAGACTAAGGGGTGCTTTCAGCACCCATCGCGCGCTGAAGCGCCCTCCTACATGAAGCCTTACCAACGCGGACCACCTATCAAATAGCCTCCAAAAAGGCTACTTGGCTGAATACAGCACCGGCGGGAGGCAGCTTCAGCTCGCGACCGTTAGGCCACCAACACCGAACTCAGAGCTACAAGCTACCCAAACGTTCCCCTTGGTAGCTGCCATCCTGAACCCGCTGCCACCACTGCCGGTTTTCCAAATACCACTGCACGGTTTTACGCAACCCGGTTTCAAAGGTTTCTTCTGGCTTCCAGCCAAGTTCACGCTCAATCTTGCTGGCATCAATGGCGTAGCGCAGGTCGTGGCCTGGGCGGTCTTGTACAAAGGTAATCAACTCACGGTAGGAACGCTCGGCAGGCACCAGATCCTGCAGCAGGTCGCACAGCGTTTCCACTACTTCAAGATTCGCCTTCTCGTTATGCCCGCCGATATTATAGGTTTCACCTACCACGCCTTCGGTGATGACCTTAACCAACGCACGGGCGTGGTCTTCTACATATAGCCAATCACGCACCTGCTGGCCATCGCCATAGACCGGCAACGGCTTACCCGCCAGGGCGTTCAAAATCATCAGCGGAATGAGTTTTTCAGGGAAGTGATAAGGCCCATAGTTATTCGAGCAGTTGGTTACCAACACCGGCAGCCCAAAGGTACGGTGCCAAGCCCGCACCAAATGGTCAGAACTTGCTTTACTGGCCGAATAAGGCGAGCTGGGCGCGTAAGGGGTTTCCTCGGTGAACAGATCTTCCGGCCCTTCTAAATCTCCATATACTTCATCGGTAGACACATGATGGAAGCGGAACGCCGCCGCCTTTTCAGGGGCCGTGGCCTGCAAGCCCTTCCAATACTGGCGGGCCGCCTCTAACAGCGTATAAGTACCCACGATATTGGTTTGAACAAACGCCGCCGGGCCATCAATGGAACGGTCTACATGGGACTCCGCCGCCAGATGCATCACCGCATCCGGCTGGTAGCGCTCAAAAATAGCCGCCATACGGGCAGCATCGCCAATATCCGCGTGCTCAAACGCATAGCGCTCGTTGCCCTCCACCGCGGCCAACGACTCCAGGTTACCGGCATAGGTGAGCGCATCTACGTTGACCACCGCATGCTGCGTATTTTCAATCAAATGACGCACCACCGCCGAGCCGATAAAGCCCGCACCGCCTGTAATCAAGATGTTCATCTTAGCTCCAACAAAAGAGGACCCAGCCATACACCGGTGATAAGCATCCGAACCAAACGCTATACAGGACGCACCCATATAGAGTCATATCACCGCCAATAAATTGTGGCGGCAACGATACCAGAAAACCCACCAAAGCGGCATGCCAGGTTTTAGCGCGCTCCAGCAAAGCATTTCACTTGAACGCTAATACCTGATAAGTCACTACCCCATTTAAGAAAAACCCCGGTAAAGAGCCTGCAACCTCTGCAGTAGCGGTCACCGCACCTGCATAAATTACTGCGCCTGATCAACGAGGGCCTGACGATTTTCTGCTTAGGATATAAACGGTTTACCGTCATGCATTAGCCGCTGCCCGGCCACACACGACAAAGGCTAGCCGCAACCTCGTCATCACCCAGCATTGCCATCTGAAGCTTCCTATGCGGTATAGGCTGCTTCATAGCGATGAAATACTAGATGCTGATACCATTAAGCTATTTGCTCATCAGTAAAAACAACACTGTTTTAGTTAAGGCTCCAGCGCCAAGCGTTGCCGAGCTAATGCGTCCAATAACTGCTGCCGCCTCCCGCTCTCTAACCCTTCGTTATTAACGAAGTAGCTATCATCACCCATTACTTTGATCGTACCCTTACCTTCAGGACAGTAAACGTTCACCCTATCGCGTTGGTCGCCCCGCGCATGCATCATGCAGCGCGGTTCGGACGCAGCCACATCCAACCCATCCCGCAGCGGCCCATGTAGGCAAACACGCTCACCCTGTTGGCGCAGCAGCGTAGGCATGATATCGGCCTGATGAAAAGGCAACGTTACCTTACCCGGCTCCACACCTCGGCCTAGCATAAACCCCGGAATACGAGACACCGCCCCCAACCCAAAACGCGCCTGCTCCTCGGCAGTGACAAACGTCATCGCCCGGTGGTCGCTGACCACTACCAACGTCCCCTCTTCCAAGAAGCCACTCGCAGCCAGTTGATCAATAAACTCACCTGCCGCCTTATCCATATAACGGAATACCGCCTCTTCGCTACGCTCCCCGGAGTAAGGGTGCACATAAGGGTGGTGAGAACTGACATTCTCAATCACTGTTAAGCTCGCAGCATGGTCTTGCCGCAGGCGAGTAATATGCGCCAATGCGCTGGAATACAACACATCATCCGGCACAGCGCCAAAGTGGCCACGTTCAACACCATCAAACGCCGGAGCATCGTGCCCCCACAGCGCCTCAAACCCCAGCTGGGACAACCACTCCCCCTTGCGGGTGTATGCCAAATTGCCAGAAGTCATAAACGTAGTCTGATACCCCTGCTTTCCTAATTGAGCAGGCAGAGAATTCTCAATACCCCAAGCCCCCTCAAATGCACCCTGCTGGTGCGCTGGCAGAATCGGCAACACCACATCGCGGCCGGTTAATAAAGAAAACAAACCCTCGTTAGTATTAAAGCCACCGGCATACAGCGTCTCGAATTGACGGCCCTGAGCTGCCCATGCATCCAACCTTGGCGTCCAATCATTCACGCCCAGCCACGCCTGGCTATGGTAGGTAGACCAGGACTCCAGCACTAACATCACCACATGGTCACGCTGATCACGCCCCGCCCAACACTGCTCTGGCGGGCGCTCGGCCAATAATCGCTCCTGAGTCGCATGGCTATAAGGGGCAGCCAAGCCCGTCGGCCAATTGGCCTGCACCACATTTTTCAATGCCCACTCATGCACATAACCAGGAGGTGTATAGGCCCACGCGCCACCCCCCAGGCCCGCCAGCGCGATACCGCACAGAACAATGCCCCGCCGAGATATTGGCTCGCTTACCGGCCACCACCACAGCGCAGCCCCCAGCACTAAACCCCCAACTACCAACAACTGGTGCAACAGCGGCCACTGCAACACTAGCGCCAAGGCTTGTGCGGTATCAGCGGTATACACCCGAATATCCGCCAACATTAAACGCGTACTAAACTGGGACATCACCCACATATCGGCGGCGTACAGCGCCACGCCAAGTAATGCAACACCCCGCCACACCCCACGCCACAACCACCCACGGCGGCCGAATGACACCACAAACAGCGCCACCACGACCGCCCAATACGGCACATCTGATGCCAACACATTGGGCACCACACAAGCCCGGCAGCCCAACACCTCGTAAGACATTGCCTGCAATACAAACAAACGCCGCCCCAACAAACACAGCACCAGCAACCCAACGATGCCCCCCACCACACCCCAGCCATAACGCAACTTCACGCACTACTCCCTTTTACCATCGCGCGGCAACGCCGCCGCAGGCTGGCGGTGCCACTTCGCCAACCGAGGTTTACTCCAACGCTGAAACGGAGATTCCACAAAGCGCCACGAAAGCCACGCCACACCCACGGAAAGCCCCACAGAAAGCACCACCGCCACACTAGCGGGCAGTGCATCGCTCATCCAATAAACAGGCAGGTTATGAAACAGATAAACCCCGAAACTAATGGTGCCCAAGAAGCTGAGCAAACCAGTGCCGCGTGCTGCCAGCGGGCTATGAATCATTGCCCAAAATAGCAGCGCATACAGCACCACCATAGCCCCCCGGTAAGCAAACGTCTCACCCAAGAAAAGCACACGGGTAAGCCACTGGTAGTAAGCACCGCACACCACAATCAGCAGCATAATGCCCACCGCCAGCCACGTATAACCCCAGTGCAACGGCACCGGCCGACGATGCGCCCTAGCCCCCAGCCAGCCACCCAACCAAAAAGCATATAAATGTAGCGGTGCCACCCACAGCTCAATGCACCCCTCTCGCCAAGTGGTCACGTTTAACCACAGTGCCCCAGCGGCTAGCAACATCAGCACCACCACCTGCCAAAAGCGGGGCGTTATGCGGGGTAAAAAAGCCACCAAAGCAAAAAACGTAAAAAACACCGCCAACGACCAAAACGGCGGGTTAAGCGCAAACACCGTTGCCCTATCCGGCGTGGAAAGCAAAAACGTAAGATGATGGGCCGTCAGCAGCGGCCACTCGGCCAACGGTATTTGCCGCGCCAACAAATAAGCCAGCAACGCCACCAAAAACGCCGGATATAAACGCGTTAAACGTTTAGCAAGATAGTACCAGCCCCGGTGGCGCTCCCAGTTAAAGGCATAATATCCCGACACCACAAAAAAGGAGTTATTGTCAAATTCTGTGTATGGCCGGTCAGGCGGCAGTCCTGTCTGACTGATCGGTCAAGGGTTCGCCGTCCTTGAACTGGACGTTGTTCACGACCAGCTCCAGCTTGTTGAACCCCTTGATCCGCTTCCAGCGCTT
>NZ_JBSXNN010000073.1:0-10160 GCF_056857635.1 Vreelandella sp. L-15
GTTACGCCTGACGACCATAGCGAGCGTGAACCACCTGATCCCATGCCGAACTCAGCAGTGAAACCGCTTAGCGCCGATGGTAGTGTGGGGTCTCCCCATGCGAGAGTAGGTCATCGTCAGGCACTTATACCGCAAAAAACCCAGCCAAACGGCTGGGTTTTTTGTTTTTCTATGTGTCGTTTTATGTCCGTGTTTTTATGTCAGAATGTGAACTCCAAGGAGGAGCGCTATGACACAAATGCAATGGGATCAGTTACTTTCCCCTCGACGCCTTCACGATAAACGAACAGATAGCACCCGGGAAATTGGGCGTAGCCCCTTTCATAAAGATCATGATCGCATTGTCTTTTCCGGCTCTTTCCGACGCTTGGGGCGTAAAACCCAAGTGCACCCTCTGACTGAAAACGACCATATTCACACACGTTTAACCCACTCCCTTGAAGTTGGCTGTGTCGGCCGCTCTCTTGGAATGATTGTGGGCGAGCTGCTGCGTGACCGCCTCCCTGACTGGATTACCCCCGCTGATTTGGGCGTTATTGTGCAAACGGCGTGTCTGGGTCATGACATCGGTAACCCACCCTTTGGTCACGCCGGTGAGTACGCGATACGCGACTGGTTTCGCCGTGCCCAGGGAAGTGGCCTGCTGGAGGGCCTATCAGAGGCAGAGCGCGAAGACCTGCTGACCTATGAAGGCAACGCTCAGGGCTTTCGCGTGATTACCCAGATTGAGTACAACCAGTTCAACGGTGGCATGCGCTTATCGGCGGCTACGCTTGGCACGCTGCTGAAATACCCCTGGACGGTACGCTATAGCGGTCGTGCGGGTAAGTTTGGCTGCTACCAGTCAGAGCAGGCGCTGTTAAAAGAGGTCGCAGATGCGGTTGGGTTACTTCCCCAAGGTGAGCAGCGCTGGTGTCGCCACCCGTTGGCTTGGCTTGTCGAAGCGGCAGATGATATTTGCTACGCTTTGCTAGACTTGGAAGACGGTCTGGAGATGGGCATTCTTCGCTATGAGGAAGTGGTTGAGATTCTGCGTCAAATTGCCGGAGAGTTCCCACCGGAGTATGCCGAGATGCAGCGTAAAAATGTCTCGCAACGCCGCCGTATCGCCCTACTCAGAGGCGCTGCCATGGAGCGGGCCGTAAACGATGTGGGGGCAGTATTTGTACAGCATGAGCAGGCGCTACTCAGCGGCACCCTCAGCGAAGACTTGTTAGAGCTGTGTCACCCGGATTTAGGTTGGGGTGTGCAGTCTGCCAAGCAGCTGGCTCGTGAGCGTATTTTCCAGAATGAGCGCAAGGCGAAGCTGGAGATTGGTGCTTACACCACGCTGGGTATCCTGTTAGAAGCGTTTATCGGTGCGGCCCATGAGCTGCACCACACCGGGCAAAGCTCTTTCAAGCACCAGCGGGTGCTGGCGTTAATTGGTGAGAATACACCGCTACCCTCATGGACACTCTATGACAGTTACCGGCGAATGCTGGACTTCATTGGCGGGATGACCGACCACTATGCAGTCGATCTTGCTCAAGAGATGGGCGGCCGCTTACGCGGCGACTGAGCCATCCATTAAACGGACGGCTGGCGGAGATGCTTGAGCTCCATCAGCCGTGCTCGTTCCAGCAGAATGTGGATGACCTTATCGTGAATGGCATCGCTCATCTGTCCTGGGGTTAATTCGGTAAGCTGGCGGGCAAGCTGCTCGCCACTGACCACCAGGATATCCGGTGAAGCCTCGCTGGTATCAATTTTCCACCCCGGTAGCACCAGTACCCCTTTGACCGGCACCGGTACACCACAGCGGCGCTCTAACCACTGGCTGAGCCAGTTAACGCCTTGCCGCGTTTTATGCAGCGGCCGCCGTTCCTGCCAGTGGGGGAACCGCAAACGCTCACGTTCAACCGCCACGCAGTTAAGCTCTTTACCATCGGTGCCGATGGCCAGCGTTCTAGCCCGTGTTTCCACAACAAAAACGCCATGAGGGGTCACGACGACATGATCGATAGTGAAACTGTCGGTAGGTACATCGTGGAAAACATAATAAGGGTGCGCTTCGGGGCGCACTAAGCGCTCCAGCTCCTGCCCCACCGCCAACTCGCAGGCAAGCCCCAGCTTTAAGCGTCGAATGCGCTGGTAGTCACGTATTAGCAGCAGCGAAAACGCCAGCACCAAAATGGTACTTAGCAAGCCGTAAAGCGCCCACTCTACCCAGTCTTGTTTATCGACAAACAGCATACGGCCCATGCCATATACTAGCGGCGCTAACGTGACTAATGGCCCCAGGGTGCCATGTAGGAACAGGCTAGAAAAGGCTTGGTCGAGCCTATGACGAAGGGCCTGACCAGGTTCGCGCAGCGGTGCATCAAAGGGTGAGTGTACGCGGGCATCGTGAAGGCTACGCAAGGCTAATACAATGCCGCCCATGGCTGCCATGGGGAACAAGAAGATGAGCGGTAGTAGGTATTCCAACCAAACCATTGTCGTAACTTGCCCTTTAGCCATGAGCTTAAGATCGTGCATCGTGTTATATGGCGATGCATCAACCGCCAGCTAATTTTACCTGATAACCCATTGAGGTTAAGGCATCGCGAAGTGTTTCGCGATGATCGCCTTGAATTTCAACCACGCCCTCTTTAACTGCACCACCCGTACCACAGCGCTGTTTAAGCGTTTTGGCCAGCGTCTTAAGCTCTGCGTGGGCCAGTGGGAGACCGCTGATAGTCGTCACGCCTTTTCCTTTACGCCCGCTGGTTTCACGGCGGATGCGCACAATGCCATCTAATGCGGCAAGACGCTCTTGCTCGCTGGTGTCTTCGCAGCAGCAATTATCAATAGGGGCTCGGCAGTCGGGGCAAGTTTTGCCATGCTCAGTGGAGTAAACAAGGCCACCTAGCTGATCACGTAATGAAGCCATACTATTTCTCTGTTGAGTGATGAAGCATTGCGGCCTGCCATCGCTCGTGGGTCAGTTGTTCAACAACGGCAGGCAGTTGGTACATGTTGCTAATCATAATAGCGCCTTCCGGTGTTGCTTCGGCATCGGGGAAGCGATTCAAATGAATCACTGTCATGCCCGCTTGCAGAGCTGCTTGAACGCCAACTAAGGCGTCATCGATCGCTATGCAGTCTTTTGCCGCAAACCCCATGATACTGGCTGCGTGAAGATGTAAACAGGGCTCTGGTTTCCAACAGTTAGCGGTGTAGCCACTAAATAGCCGGTGAGCAAAGTAATGGCTAAGCCCTGTGGCATTGAGTGCGGTGCGAATCTTTGTTTCTGGCCCGTTCGATACCACCGCGCTTGGGTAGCGTGATAGGGCGTCAAGTGATTCCCGGGCACCGGGAATGGTGGTTAACTCATTGGCTAACCGGTCTGCCAGATTGGCCCGCATGGTTTGTTCCATGCGGTTTAACCGGTCCGCATCTACTTCACCGTAGCGGGTTTGAAGTTCTGCCACAATGCGTCGGAAGCGGGCACCACGAAACTCCCCTAGGTAATCGGAGGAGGCAAACGGTAGGCCCACCGTATTGAGGCCGCGCGCCATCTCTTCAGCAAGCAGGGGTTCGCTATCGACGAGGGTGCCATCACAATCAAACAGCAGAAGTGGAAGCGGCATGGGAATTCCTTGCAGCGTTACAAGCGCTACTCGCGTTAATTAAGCCGACTAGACTGCTATTGAACGAGATTTTTGGGACTTTGTGAACACTGTTTTATAATTTTTTACGGTTAGCCCGCCTCTAGGTGCCATTTATCCATGTCATCACTAAGTTAACTACCCGGTTTTTAAGGCAATCTATGTTAATCGCTAGGAGAAGAGCTATAGTGGTTAGGCGACGCCGCAATAACTACAAAATGGAGATGTATATGCGATTCAACCCTTGGTTACTTTCATTTGTATTTGGTACCGCGCTGATGGCCTCTGCGGCTAGCGTGTTGGCAGAACCTGAGACCAATGCCGATAGCGAGCAGCACCAAGCGCTGGATGATGCGGCGCTAGAAGAGAAGTACGGTATTAAGGCAGGCTCTGTTCAGCGCGATGAGCAGCCTTCCTCTGATATGTCGGCTTCGGAAGCGTCTAGTGCTGAAGAGGACGCTGACACGGCCGAAGTCGATAGCAGCACTGAGGCAAAGAACACTGGCTCTGACACCGAGGGCAGCAGCGCTGAGACGGAGAGCATCAGTACTGATACAGAGAGCAGCAGTACTGATGCCGATAGCGAAAATACTGAAGGTGGCACGGGTGGTACCGGCAGCGCTGAAGATGCGATTGAAAGCGGTGAAGATGAGCAGAGCAACGACGATAACGAGTAACCTACCGCCGTTAGCGGGAGAGGCGTCGTGACTTGGCGCTACTGGGTTTCATCGCTTTCTGGCTGGTAATCCACCAGGGGGCGTACTGACCACTCATCGCGCTGAAAAACGCTTTTTGCATTACGAGGCCAGCTTCTATGCTGGCCTCAATTTTTTCGGTCACCATGCGCTGGTTTTCGCGCATCATAGTGAGAGCTGCCTGGTGAAGAAATGTGGGGTGGCGCTCTCTAGTAATAGCCTATTGGTGCTGCATTGCAACAAAAAAGGCGGCCCGAAGGCCGCCTTAGCGTTGCTAATTGCTTAGCTGCTTACTTAATCTTAGGAGCCAACTCGCCGCGCTCGTAGCGCTGGAACATCGCTTCCAGGCTAATCGGCTTGATTTTGCTCGCGTTGCCAGCAGTGCCAAAGGCTTCGTAGCGGGCAATACACAGATCACGCATAGCGGTGACCGTTTCTTTTAAGAATTTGCGCGGATCAAACTCTGACGGATTCTCTGCCATAAAACGGCGCACAGCACCGGTGGACGCTAGGCGCAGGTCGGTGTCGATGTTCACCTTGCGCACGCCGTGCTTGATGCCTTCGACGATTTCCTCAACCGGTACGCCGTAGGTTTCCGGAATTTGACCGCCGTAACGGTTGATCACTTCCAGCCACTCCTGCGGCACGGAGGAGGAGCCGTGCATGACCAGATGGGTATCCGGGATGCGCGCGTGGATCTCTTTGATACGCTGAATGGAAAGCGTGTCGCCGGTCGGCGGCTTGGTGAATTTATACGCGCCGTGGCTGGTGCCAATGGCAATTGCGAGGGCGTCGACCTGGGTAGCCTTTACAAACGCAGCGGCTTCTTCGGGGTCGGTTAGCAGCTGTTCCATATCCAGCTTGCCTTCGGCACCAATGCCGTCCTCTTCACCGGCCATGCCGGTTTCCAGGCTACCCAGGCAGCCTAGCTCGCCTTCTACAGAGACGCCACAGGCGTGGGCCATTTCTACTGCGCGACGAGTGACGCCAACGTTGTAGTCGTAATCCATCGGCGTCTTGCCGTCTTCACCCAGCGAGCCGTCCATCATGACGGAGGAGAAACCGAGCTGGATAGAGCGCTGGCATACCGCAGGGCTGGTGCCGTGATCCTGGTGCATCACTACCGGAATATGCGGGAACTCTTCCACCGCTGCCAAAATCAGGTGGCGCAGGAAGGGGGCGCCCGCGTATTTACGCGCGCCAGCGGAGGCCTGCACGATCACCGGAGAGTCGGTAGCATCGGCGGCTTCCATGATAGCCCGCATTTGTTCAAGGTTGTTGACGTTGAACGCGGGAATACCGTAGCCATATTCGGCGGCGTGGTCGAGCATCTGGCGCATGCTAATTAAAGCCATGGGGTCACCTTATAGGTTGTCAGTGTGAACGGGTGCAGTGAGCGTGCAAGTTCAATTATTACGTATTAGCCGCGCTTGGCCGCAGCTTCAAGTGCAGCAACAGCCGGTAGCTGTTTGCCTTCAACGTACTCTAAAAACGCCCCGCCACCGGTGGAAATATAGGAAATACGGTCGGCAATGGCGTATTTATCAATCGCAGCGAGCGTGTCACCGCCACCGGCAATGGAAAATGCGCGGCTGTCAGCAATGGCATGGGAGAGCTCCTCGGTGCCTTTGCCAAACTGATCAATCTCAAAAACGCCCACGGGGCCGTTCCACAAAATAGTGCCAGCATCTTTGAGCAGGCTGGCCAAGTGGGCAGCGGTGTCCGGGCCGATATCCAGAATCATCTCGTTATCAGCGACCTGGTCCACCGGTTTCACCACTGCTTCTGCGGATTCAGAGAACTCCGTTGCCACAACAACGTCAGTGGGCAGCGGAATAGAGACTTTCTCCATTAGCGCTTTGGCTTGACCGATCAGGTCGGCTTCGTGGAGCGATTTACCCACATTATAGCCTGCCGCCGCGATAAAGGTGTTGGCGATCCCGCCGCCGACGATAAGCTGGTCGCACTTATCAGAGAGTGCGGTCAGCACGTCGAGCTTCGTGGAGACCTTGGAGCCGCCCACAATAGCCGCCATAGGGCGCGCCGGGTTCGCTAAGGCTTTCTCCAGTGCGTCTAGCTCTTGAGCCAGCAGCGGGCCTGCACAGGCGGTGGGCGCAAAGCGGGCCACGCCGTGGGTAGAAGCTTGAGCACGGTGGGCGGTGCCGAAGGCGTCCATCACGAAGATATCGCACAGCGCGGCGTACTGCTTGGCCAGCTGTTCGTCGTCTTTCTTCTCGCCGTTATTGAAGCGCACGTTCTCAAGCAGCACCACGTCGCCGTTGCTGAGCGTGGGCGCGGTGTCGAGGTAGTCGTCGACCAGTTTGACGGGGCTACCCAGCAGCTCGCCAAGGTGTTCGGCCACGGGAGCTAAGGAGAACTCCTCAGCAGGCTCGCCTTCCGTGGGGCGGCCCAGATGGCTCATAAGCATCACTTTGGCACCCGCTTTGGCCGCTGCTTGAATAGTCGGCAGTGCGGCGCGCAGGCGGGCATCGCTGGAAACACGGCCGTTTTTGATCGGCACGTTCAGGTCTTCACGAATCAGCACGCGCTGCCCTTCCAGGGGCAGGTCGGTCATTTTTTGCACGTTCATGTGAGCGGTTTCCTCGTGTTCAAGCGAATGTAAGAGCGCTAGGTAGTGCTGCCCATCAATTAGCGAAACGTTGCCAAGCGCTGGCTGATATCCAGCATGCGGTTGGCAAAGCCCCACTCGTTATCAAACCAGCACAGCAGCTTGATCAAGCGTGTGCCAGCCACCCTGGTTTGGGTGGCGTCTAGAATGCCAGAGCGGGGGTCATGATTAAAATCGATCGATGCCATGGGGGCTTCGGTATAGCCTAGCACCCCTTGTAAGCGCTGCTGGCTGGCGCTGTGTAGCAGCGCGTTCACCTGGGCGGCACTGGTATCGCGACGTACGGTCAGCGCGGCATCCATGGCCGAGACGTTAATGGTGGGTACCCGCACGTGCAGGCACTCAAAACGCCCGGCCAAGCTCGGCATCAGGCGGCTGATACCCACTGCCAAGCCAGTATCCACCGGCACGATCGACTGCATGGCGGAGCGGGTCAGGCGCAGGTCGGTTTGATGATACGCATCGATCACCGGCTGGTCGTTCATCGCCGAGTGAATCGTGGTGGTAACGCCGTGCTCCAGACCCAATGCTTCATCCAGCACGGTAAGCAGCGGCACTAAACAGTTCGTGGTGCAGGACGCCGCAGAGAGAATGCGCTGCGTGGGGGCAAGCTCATGCTCGTTGATGCCCCACACGATGGTGGTATCCACATCGTTTTCAGCGGGCTGGGAGAACAGCAGCCGCTTGGCCCCAGCCGTTAAGTGCTGCTCGGCGGTGGCGCGATCCTTAAAGCTACCCGAGCACTCCAACACTAGGTCGATATCCAACTCACCCCAGGGCAGCGCTTGCGGTTCGCGTTCGCACAGCACGTGGATGCGCTGGCCGTTGACGAACAGGGCGCTACCATCGTTGTCCACCTCACCAGGGAAACGCCCGTGGGTGGTGTCGTAACGGGTGAGATAGGTGATGGTGGCGAGGTCAGAAAGCTCATTAATCGCCACCACCTCAAGTTCTGGGTGTTGGCGTTCCACCAGTGCTCTCAGCACGCACTGGCCAATGCGCCCATAACCATTGATAGCAATGCGATATTTAGTGGAAGCGTTCGCCATGTTGCGATGCGGCTCTTAGAAAAAGTGGCCCGATGATAGCGTATTTCACCGGGGGTTGCTTACCCAGCCCCGATGCCCACTAGCCGCCACGCCAGCGGCAACAGCAGCGCGGTAAAAATACCGGTTAGGCTCATTCCGAGCGAGGCAAACGCCCCGGCGGTAGGGCTAATATCAAAGGCCCGCACGGTACCAATGGCGTGCCCATTGAGCCCCAGCGCAAAACCGATGATGCGCTCATCGTTGATACGTAGCAGCCGGGCCGCCAAGCTAACAAAGGGGATGGTCAGCACGCCGGTTACTAGCAGCGAGCCCATTAACAGCGCCACGTTGCCGCCGAGCTGTTCGGTGATGCCGATGGCAATAGGCGCGGTCACCGACTTTGCCGCAATCGAGGCCAAGATCTCCGGACCCGCGCCGAGAAGCCAAGCAATGCCAAGAGCGTAACAAGCGGCCAGAGTGGCAGCGATAGGCAGGCAAGCCGCCAACGGCTGCCACAGCGCACGAATGCGCGGTAGCTGTTGGTAAAGCGGCATGCCCAACGCCACGGTGGCTGGACCTAGCAGGACCGTCAGCCAGGTTGCGCCTTGCTGATAGGTGGCATACGGCAAGCCCAACAAGGCCAGCGTCGCGGCCAGCAGCAGAGCAGCGATCAAAATCGCCGGGAGCCAGGAGGGTTTACCCAAGCGCGTGAAAAGGGCGCTGCCCACAAGGTATGCGGCCAAGGTAAGCCCAACGGCCAATAACGGCGTGGCGGTCAAGGTAGGCAGCAAGCTAGTCGGCATGGCGGTGCCCCATCAATCGCTTGAGCAGCCACAGTGTCGTGAACACACTCAGTAGCGTCCCCAGCAGCAGAGCCGCCACGATGGCCAGCCACTGGCTTGCCAGTTCATCGAGAATGAAGAACACGCCTACCACGCCTGGCATGATCAGCATGGCCAAAAGTGCGATCAGCGGTTGGGCGGCGGCGGCAAGGCTAGCAGGTACTCTACCGATAACGGCAAGAGTGATGCACAGCAGTAGCATGCCCACCACTCCAGAAGAAATAGGTAAACCGGAGAAGTGGATCACGACTTCTCCGATTATCCAGTAGCTAATTAGCCATAAAAGGCCGTTTAGCGCGGGCATCGTAATGCCCGCACCAGGCGCCGTTTGAGCGAGGGGTTAACCCAGCAGCTCATTGGCTTGTTTGACGATGTTCTCGACGGTAAAGCCGAAGTGCTTGAACAGCTCGCCCGCGGGTGCCGACTCACCGTAGGTGGTCATGCCAATCACGCGGCCATCGAGACCAACGTATTTGTACCAGTAGTCGGCATGGCCAGCTTCGATGGCAATACGCTTGGTGACGGCTTTGGGTAGCACGCTTTCGCGGTAGTCAGCGTCTTGGCCATTAAAACGGTAAGCGGACGGCATGGAGACTACGCGCACGGCTTTACCCTGCTGCTCCAGTTCGGCCGCGGCGTCCATCGCCAGAGAGACTTCGGAGCCCGTGGCAATCAGGATCAGCTCTGGGGTGCCTTCGCTATCTTTCAGCACATAGCCACCGCACTGGATAGACGCGAGCTGGGCCTTGGTACGCTGCTGGTGGGGCAGGTTCTGGCGTGAAAGAACCAGGGCTGTCGGGCCGGAGTGGCGCTTAATCGCGGCATCCCAGGAAGCGGCGGTCTCCACGGCGTCACAGGGGCGCCACGTGTTGAGATTCGGCGTGGTACGCAGGCTAGTAAGCTGCTCAATCGGCTGGTGCGTCGGGCCATCTTCGCCCAGGCCAATAGAGTCGTGGGTAAACACGTAGATAGCCTGCTGACCCATCAGCGCCGCCATACGCACGGCGTTGCGCATGTACTCCATAAAGATCAGGAAGGTCGCGCCATACGGCACAAAACCGCCATGCAGGGCGATACCGTTCATCACCGCGCCCATGCCGAATTCACGCACACCGTAGTGCAGGTAGTTGCCGCTGGCATCGTCGGGGGTGATCGCTTTCGCGCCCTTCCAGAACGTCAGATTAGATGGCGCTAAGTCAGCGCTGCCGCCGAGCAGTTCCGGCATTTGCGGGCCAATCACGTTCAGCGCTTCAAACGACGCTTTACGCGAGGCAATGCTGTCGCCTTTCTCTTGGGCCTGCTCGATCAGCGCTTCAGTCGTCAACTCCGTGGGC
>NZ_JBSXNN010000074.1:0-2422 GCF_056857635.1 Vreelandella sp. L-15
GGTGAGCGCCGTGCAGGAGCCGATCCATGATGGCGTCTGCCAGCGTGGCGGAGCCGATGTAGTCATGCCAGTGCTCCGTGGGTAACTGGCTGGCGATGAGGGTGGAGCCCCGCCCGTGTCGGTCTTCGATTACTTCCATCAGGTCCTGCCGCTGCTGCGCCGTGATCTTCTGCATGCCCCAGTCATCCAGGATCAGCAGGTTGGTCTTCAGCAACTGGTTCATCAGCCGACCGTAGCTACCATCACCGTGCGCGATGCGCACCTGCTCGAACAGGCGCGGCACTCGCAGGTAGCGCACCGAGAGGCCTTGCCGGCAGGCCTGATTGCCCAGGGCACAGGCCAGCCAGGTCTTGCCGCAACCGGTAGGCCCGGTGATGCACAGGTTCAGGGACTGGCGGATCCAGTCGCTGCTCGCCAGGGCCGCCATACGCGAGCGTTCCAGTCCCCGGGGATGACGGTAATCGATGTCTTCGATGCACGCCGGCACGCGCAGGCGGGCGGCCTTGAGCAGCCGGTCCAGCCGACGGTTTTCCCGGTGCAGCACCTCCCGATCCACTAACAGGGCCAGGCGTTCCTCGAACGCCAGGTCGTGGGTTTCCGGTTGGGCGCGTTGTTGTTCCAGGGCATCGCCCATGCCCGTCAGCTTGAGGTGGCGCAAGGTATCGAGGGTGTTGTGCGTTAGCATACGTTTCTCCGGGATCAGTGGTAGTAGTGGGGGCCGCGAACGTTGGTGTGAACCGGCAGCTCGGTCAGTTCCGGTGGCTCCTCGACCACCGGCAGCGGTAACTGATCCAGCCCCTGCTTCAGGATCGAGGTGATGCTCTGGTAACTGGCGGAGTGGATGGCCAGCGCCCGGGCACAGGCCTGCTCCAGGCGATCACGACTGTAGCGCCGACTAAGGTTCAGAAGTCCCAGGCAGGCGCGGTAACCATGTTCCGGATGAGGCCGATCCTTGAGCTGCTTCTGCACCACGCCCAGCGTGCCGGGGCCGATGTCATTGGCCCAGTTCAGGAACCGTCCCGGTGACCAGTTCTGATGGGCCTGGTGCGATTTAGGCATGTGTTCAGTCAGGGTGGCGAAGCGGCCCTTACCATGACGAGGATGTAGCGCCACTCGCTGCCCTTTGTGCATGACCTCCACGGAGGTGTCGGTCACCCGAACGTCCAGCTTCACCCCCACCAGGGCGTGGGGCACGCTGTATAGCCGCTTCTCGATCTCGATGTGATAGTCGATACCCGGCCGTGCCTTACGCCACTCGGCGTAGGTGTAGGGCGTGGCGGGGAGTGGTCGTAGTGCCGGTCGGTCGAGGGCATCGAACAGGCTTTGACGACTCTCTGTCCGTCCTTGGAACGGGCGTTGGTTCAGCGCTGGTAACAACGCGGCGATGGCGGCGTTCAACTCGGCCAGAGAGAAGAACGTCTGGTGCCGTAACCGGGCCAGGATCCAGCGCTCGACCAACAGCACGGCGGCTTCAGCCTTTGCCTTGTCCTTGGGCTTGTAGGGACGCGCGGGCAGCACCGCCGTCTGATAGTGAGCAGCCAGTTCAGTGTAAGTCTCGTTGATCTTCGGGGTGTAACGGTCCGCCTTGGTGACCGCTGCCTTGAGGTTGTCCGGAACCAGCAGTGCCGGCACCCCGCCGAAGAACGTCAGCATCCGTTGGTGGGAGGCGATCCAGTCCGGCAGGCTCTGGCTCCCGGTGGCCTCGGCGAAGGTGTAGCTGGAGGCGCCAAGCACGGCGACAAAGACCTGGGCCTGACGCATCTCTCCGGTGCTCCGGTCCACCACCGGCACGGTCGGTCCGCAGTAATCGATAAAGACCTTCTCGCCGGCCCGGTGAACCTGGCGCATGCTGCGCCGTTGCCGCCCCCGCCAGAGCCGGTAGTGGTGGCAGAATTGGCTGTAGCGGTAGGCCTTGTCGCCGTGGCGTTCCGTGTACTCGGCCCAGAGCAATTGCAAGGTAACGCCCTTGGTCTTGAGTTCCTGGTGGACCTGGAAGTAATCCGGCTCGGCAAAGCGTGAGGGCGGTGCCTTGACGGGGAACAGCCGTGCTTCCAGCCAGGCCTCATCAGCATCCTCGGGCAACGGCCAAGTGATGCCCTTCGCCTGGGCCTGGCTGACGTACTTGCCGACCACGCCTTTGGAGAGACCACAGGCGCGGGCAATGCGGTCGTGGCTCAGGCCTACTTCGTGCTTGAGGCGCAAGACCTCGATGATCTGTCGCATGGAAATCCTCGCAGCCGGCATCCGCACTTCCTCGTGATGAAAAAGAAGGGTATGCCGAATAAAGTTGAAGAATTCCAGCGTGTTGGATGTGATTCCGGGGGAACGTGACCGATGATTCCGGCAACGTGACCAGCGATTCCGGAAAATTGCCCAAAATCGGTCACGATAAAACGGAATGCGCGGTCACCATCATCCAGAA
>NZ_JBSXNN010000075.1:0-5311 GCF_056857635.1 Vreelandella sp. L-15
ACCACTCGTCTACCGAAGGCGGCAGCAGGTAATCGGTCTGGCGATCCACAGGGATGAAGCGGCTCATGGCGATCTTCTCAGCTCGGCGATGACGGTGGTCAGTATCTCACGGTGCAACGGAAAGACCGACAGGCTGCTAGATATGCGTGAGGTGGACCCAATAGCTATTCACAGAGATGCCCAACAAACGAGTATACTGGCCTGTGTTTGTCCAGGCTGCTCGGATAAATCACCATCAGCTCCTTGCTAAGGCCAGGCTCACTCACGGGAATAGCCACCAGACTTCCATTTTGGACCTCCTCCCGTACAGAACTTTCAAGCACCAACGATGCGCCAAGTCCGACCTTAACCGCTTGCTTGACGGCTTCGGTGCTACCCAGCTGCATAGATACCGTCGGAAATGGCCCATGCTCACCGAAGTAGGTCGCCAAAAGCCGGCCAGTGCCGGTGCCGGGTTCGCCGCCGATCAGAGCCATGTTAGACAGCGTATCGCGGTCGATATCGGTTCGACGGGCTAACGGGTGACCAGGCGGAACGATTAGAACAACGGGCTCGTTACGCCACGCCTGAGCATGGAATCCGGGTAGATCATGCCACCACTCCATAATCGCCACGTCCAGCTCACCGTCCGATAAATGCCGTGCAATAGTCGGATTGGAATCTATTACCACATCCACCTCGGGCCCTACGCCCAGCTCCTTGTAACGACGGATGTAGGGCTGGAGCATATAAATCCCAATATTGGAGCTCGCCCCAACGCGAAGTCGAGCCTCCATAATGGAAGATCTCGCCTGCTCCTCCAGCCGGAGCAGACTTCGGGCAAAAGGCAACAAGGTTAAGGCAGCCCGGGTTGGCTCACAGCCAGAGCGCCCCCTGTGGACCAATAAAACGCCAAGTTGGTTTTCGAGTTTTTGAAGGTGCTGGGACAGTGTGGGTTGTGCGATGTCCAACTGGCGGGCTGCGGCCTGAAACCCGTTGTGGTCCAGCACCGCCACGAAACTCTTCAGCCAGACAAGATTCAGCATGGGCCGCTCTCGCGGCCACTGGGATCATTGATCGCATCACCCGGCCGCTCACCCCGAAGCACTTGCAGAATGTTCCGAGCAGCGCGTTGCTCGATAGCCAGACGCACCTGGCTGACTGCCGATCCGATGTGAGCAGTAAACAGCGTGTTGGGGTGGGCCCTGAGCCCCTGGGCGATCTCCCTCGGACGATCTTCTCTCGCCCAATCTTCCATCTCAAACACATCAGCGGCGTACCCCCCCAACTGACCGGATTGAAGCGCTTGCAGAACACTACCCTCATCCACCACAGATCCACGGCAGGGATTGATAAGGAATGCGCCCGGTTTCATTCCTGTTAGCGTTTCGCGATTAATGGTGTGGAGGGTTTGCTCATTGAGCGCCAGTGCCAGGATCACAATATCTGACTGGGCCAGCAGCATCTTGAGGGGAGTATGGGACAAACCCAGTGCCTGCTCATGCTGCACGGGTAAACGTTCCGGCTGGGAATAGATTAAATCCGCTCCCCATCCGTTCAGGCGCTGCGCCACCGCTTGGCCGATGGCCCCCATACCCACAATACCAATCCGTGAGCCTTCGATCCCCTGCCCATAGAAGCGTGGTGTCCAGCCAGTAAATTCACCGGATCGAACGAAGTGGTCCGCCGCCTTGACTTGTCGGGTGAGACTGATCGTCAGCCCGACCGTTAGCTCTGCAGTAGGCACGGTTAGCAAATCCGGTACAAATGTCAGCCAAACCCCATGACGCGTGCAGGCATCCACATCAAAGTTGTCATAGCCTTTCAGGGCTGCACCAATCACCTTCAAGCGCGGACACCCCTGTAGGAACTCCACTCCAACTCGGTCTGGCATGAACGCCATCATCGCATCAGCGTCTGCAACGCGCGCAGCGACTTCCTCCTGGGGCAACGTGGCGCCGGATTGGTTGGTGACCAGCTCGCAATCTTGGGCAAGTTCATCCAGAACACTGTCATGGATCTTATGGGTTATCACAATCTTGGGTTTCATAGACGGTCCTTATTTGAATTTCTTACGAAGGCGGCCACTGAGACTGTCCACGACGGTGACCATCAACAAGATGACAATGAGAATGGCGCTGACTTCCTGATACTGCATGATTCTCAGCGAGCCCATCAATTCGAAGCCAATACCACCGGCACCCACCATGCCCATTACGGTCGAGGCACGGAAATTGTATTCCCAGCGATAAATGGACACGTCCGCGAATTGAGGAAGTACTTGTGGCAGCACGGCGTGATAGAGCACCTGCAAGCGAGTAGCGCCGGCAGCATCGGCCGCTTCCACTGGCGCCTCATCTACATGCTCAATCGCTTCGGCAAAAAACTTTCCAACCATGCCAATGGAGTGAAGACCGAGCGCCAGTACGCCAGGCAACGCCCCAAAACCAACAGCAGCCACGAAGATGATGCCCATGATCAGTTCCGGGACTGAACGCAAACCGTTTAAAAGGGTTCGAGTTACTTGGAACACCACCGGATGTGGAGAGGTGTTGCGCGCAGCCAGGAATGCCAGTGGCACAGACAAGGTTACTGCAATGGCAGTACCGGCAATGCTCATCGCAAGCGTGTCGATTAACGGCGACACCCAGCTGGCCACATTGGTGAAGTCAGGTGGAAGAGATTCGCCAATGAGTGTGCCTATGGCTGGCACGCCATTGGCAAGTGTATTGAAATTGAGCAGCCCTACGTACCAACTTGCGACAAAAATGATGAGCAGCACTAACAGCGACTGTCCGAGTTTTTTCCGCCAGCCTTTCGCGTGCTCATCCAGCACGGAGGCCGACGGGGCCGGCGACAGAGTCGCCGGTTCCGTCGTTGTATAGTTCATGGGGCACTCCTCACATTTTTGCGAAATCAAGATTGAGCAGGACACCCATAGCGCGGATGACATCGTAATCTTCGTCGGTAATTGCCGCGAATCCCTCAGCCTTCAGGTTGTCGAGAATCTCCGGGTCATCGATCTGCAGAAAGGCTTTCTGAATGTTGCTCTTCAGCTCAGGGGCCAGGTTCGAACGCATGGCCCAGGGGTATTGAGGAAAGTCACCGCTGTAGCCCAGCACTTTGACCTTGCTCCGATCAATCAAACCGCGGTCCATCACATGCTCGAAGATAACTTCGGACAACCCTCCGGCGTCGGCATTGCCATTGGCGACGTTAACCGCAACAGCGTCATGGCTACCGACGAAATGAGCCTCATAGTCCTTTCCGGCTTCGAGCTCTGCCTTCTCAAGGAGTACGGTCTTGGGGATCAGGTGGCTGGAAGTGGATGCGCGGTCACCGTAGGCCATTTTCTTGCCTTTGATATCCGCGAAGGAGCCAACGCCAGAGTCCGCATTGGCAATAATGATGGAGCGATAAGTCGGCTTCCCGTCTACCACCATGGCGGCAAAGGGTTCAATGTCACTCTTACTCTTGGCCATCACATAGGACAACGGACCAAAGTAAGCCAGGTCAATTCGGCCAAAACGCATGGCTTCGATCATGGAGGAGTAATCGGTGGTAACAATCAGTTCTACTTCCTTACCAAGAGTGGTTTCCAGGTAATCCTTCAAAGGTTGGTTTCGCTTGATCAGTTCTGACGCGTTCTCATCCGGCAGCAAGGCAACTTTCAAAAGATCAGGGTCTGTATCTGCGGCATGGGCTGACCAATGGATGCCGAGCATCATTATCAGAGCCAGCAAAGAGTGAATCATTGTCTTCATTGTGCTATCTCCAGTACGTCTGTCGTTATCGGGGTGGTCTTAGGTTTATGGATGGCTGGTTTGCCTTCCGCAGCTACCACGCTGGGTGAACGGTGGTAAATCTCGTCCAGGTGTTTCGATTTCAGGTTTTCAGGAGCATCGTCAAAAACGATATGAGCGTTCGAAAGGCCGATGATCCGGTCTGCAAAACGCTGGGCGTATTCCAATTGGTGCAAGGAAATAACCGCGGTGATTCCATCTTCCTGACAAATATCGCGCAGTAGGCCGAGTACCTTTTCAGAAGTGGCCGGATCCAGGCTGGCAACGGGCTCATCGGCAAGAATCATGGATGGTTGCTGCACCAATGCTCTGGCGATTCCAACCCGCTGCTGCTGGCCGCCGGACAACTGATCTACTCGGGAAAGCGCTTTGTCAGCCAGACCTACGCGGTCGAGGCATTGCAGAGCCAACTCCAGGTCCTGCCGGGGCAGGGGAAGCAGGCTTCGCCAAGTACCGTGATACGCAAGTCTGCCTGTCAGCACATTCTGTAACGCGGTGTATCGTTCGATCAGCTGGTGATGCTGGAACACCATGGCGGTGCGGCTGCGGTGCTGTCGCAGGATTCTACGGTTGGTCAGTTCACCAAACTCGCCAGACACAACCTTCCCGGTTGTGGGCTTAACCAGGTGATTCAGTGAACGAAGCAGAGTGGATTTACCCGCGCCTGAAAGTCCCAGTAGCACGGTGAATTCGCCCTTGTGAAAGTGAACGTTGGTGGGTTTGAGCGCGAGGACGTTTCCCGGGTAGGTTACGCCCATACTCTCGACTCGAAGCATCACATTGGTTGATTGAGTTGGCGCCACAGGATCACCTTTTGCAATAAATAAGCTCGCCGTATTGCGAGTTACAATTGAACGGTAAAGCTGAGAGATGACACTGTCGTGTCACTGACGTGACAGGTTGATGAAGTGCTTTTGGTTCGCAAGGATTTTCCGAAGGGCTCTGTGAAATACATGGAGCTCAGCCAAAGTGGAACGAGCCACCCAGGAGCTTAAGCAACAAAAATTGCGTTCCACCGTCAGTCGGCGAATCTCACGGTACAGTTCGTCCGTGCTGAGTTCATCGAATTGCTTACCGACTATACTCTTGCCTTCGAGGAGGTCGGACGCGCTCTCCAATAGGTCGCGCTTCCAGGTGCTGACTATGGTGGGGTGGATCTGGAAACGGGCAGCAATTCAAGGTGTGGCCTTAAGGGTGGGCAAGGACAGCCTTGCACTTACTAATTCGAAATAAAGTAAGCGAACATTACCCGGAGATATAAGCCAAATCCGGATGGCCAAAAAACGATTTCAATAGTCGTGGCAATTTTTGCAAACGTCGAAGCTGCCGGTAAACAGTGCTCCGAAGTTGTTCTTTGCTGTTAATGATCTTTTTACCGACGTGATGGTATCCTGAATCCGTGAAGCCGGCGCCGACACTTTCCCTATCACCGCCAGCGAGCACTTTTTGATCATTCGCCCCGTGCAAGTTGGCTTTCGCAAGCCCGTTATTGCCAAAACCCACCGTGCTGATCGGTGCTGACGGCCCGT
>NZ_JBSXNN010000076.1:0-7461 GCF_056857635.1 Vreelandella sp. L-15
GTGTCTGGCTGCGTCACGGCTTGGAGAGTAGAATTGCTCATGGCGTATCCGTCCTATGTTGGTTGTGATCTGGCGAGATCAATCAACAGGATACGCCACCCTCTCTACTGCCCTCCATACACAAGAACTGAGCTTAACTCCAATAGTGTATACCCTAATAAAGATGACTTTTGGCCATGGCCCTCCGCAAAATCAGCGATCTGAAACCCGTGTTCACCGGGGATAACGTAGTTGAATGGCAGTCGCCGAGCGGGACGCGATACCGCTATGAGCGAGACCGCTGCGCCGTCGGCCAGGAGACGATACCTGGCAGCGAGACTTACGACTGGCACGTTCTAGCGAAGAGCGATATCCCCCATGCCAAACGTCGCGTGTTTGAGCTAATCAATGAAGATGAGTTCTGATACCCCTGCCCAAAGCCACTTATGATTTCGATACGCCTCTTCGCAAAGCGCTTCTATTTGAGAGCTGCGGTTTTGACGGTAAAGCTTTCAGCGTGCCAGCGGCTTGATTTAGCCGGAACGACAGGGTAACTCTGCCTTTCAGAAGAAAATGCTGCATTGGTCACAGGCTTTGTTGGGCGGCCTCAAGTTCCAAGTGCAACACTATTGAAGCGTGCTCGGTCCGGCGACGGACTTCTTGAGCACCTCGGCGTAGACTTCCAACGGCGTGCGCCAGTCCAGTGTCTTGCGTGGCCGTGTATTGAGTGAGTCGGCGATTTCGTCGAGTTCTTCCTGGCTGTAGACCGACAGATCCGTGCCCTTCGGCAGGTACTGTCTCAACAGCCCGTTGGTGTTCTCATTGGAACCCCGCTGCCATGGGCTATGCGGGTCGGCAAAGTAGATCGCTGTCCCCGTCTTCTGAGTGATCTCGGCATGCTTCACCATCTCTTTGCCCTGGTCGTAGGTCATCGATAGGCGCAGGGAGCGCGGTACCTCATTGAGCTTGTCGCTGAAGCCAACAGCGGCTGCTGTGGCGGTGGTGCCGTCCACTTTCGCCAGGATCACCAGACGCGTGGTTCGCTCTACCAGCGTGCCGACGGCAGAGCGGTTGTTGGCACCCATGATGAGGTCACCCTCCCAATGGCCAGGCATCAGGCGGTCTTCAATCTCAGGTGGCCGCAGGTGGATGCTCACTAGGTCAGGAATCTGTTGCCGCCTATCCTTGCCACGGCTGCGAGGGCGTCGTTTACCGTTACCCTGGCGCAAACAGGCAATCAGCTCCTTCTTGAGCGAGCCGCGCGGCATGAGATAGAGCGCATTGTAGATGGCTTCGTGCGAGACGTGGCGGTCAGTGTTATCAGGAAACATACGCTTCAGTGTGCGGGCTATTTGCTCTGGTGACCAGTACTTACGCAGCAGGTAGACCACCAGCTCAAAAAGCTCACCATTGAGAGGTAGCTTCGGGCTACGACGAGGCCGACAGCGGGTCAGTCGGGCCCGATATCCAGCGAGGCTGGCGTCATACGCTCTGTCAGGGCTAACCGTATGACGCACCAGTTCTCGTGAAATAGTGCTAGGCGCACGCCCTAACTGACGCGCGATGGAACGAATCGAGTGGTGACCTTGCATCAGCATGATGGCGGCTCGGTCTTCAGCAGAAAGATGGCGGTAGCAATGAGTCATGGCAATACCTTACCTGATAGGTTAGGTGTTGCACTTGGTCATTGAGACCGCCTTGCTGCCAATTGGGTTAACGACACGCCTTTCGCTTACAGCTTCTTGATTCATTGCATAACGGATTGTTGTAAGCCATTGCTTACAGATGCTGTGGTCAAAGACTCACTGTTGCGGACCATCACCTCTTGAACAGTGGAAGCGTGTTCCATAGATTGAGCGACTCTTTTCATGATGTTCACGAACACTGACCTTCAACGACTGATCATCCCGGGCTCGCTGACTAGGCGGGCTACATAGTACTCAACTGAGCAGCCTCAGTTTCGAGTGCTGAACGACCAGCGTTGGGGGGGGGGGGCAGCGCTCTACCCCACTTCCAGACTCGTCTATTCCTCAATACGCTTCTTGACGACAGGTTGACAGTTCGCTGATAAAGCGATAATTGTGTAATTGTTAAGTCAATCTGTATTTGTATTGTTTGCTTCCTAAATTCACTGGATTTGCAGCAACTATGATCTTATTTACTGGTTTTTCGCCATACGGCGAGCGCAGCGAAAATCCGTCCATGGCGGCGGCCCAGGCGATGGAAGCACATCCGGCCTTAGCCGACCACACTGTTCGAGCATCCGGCATGCCCGTAGCAATTGAGGGTCTCACCGATAGAGTACAGGATCTGCTTAACAGTCATTCGCCCGATTTGATGATATCTGTTGGGCTATGGCCTGGCGAGACATGCCTCAGGCTAGAGAAGTGCGGCTTAAATTATGCCAACTTCGAAATACCAGACAATGAAGATGCTTTGCTTAGTGACACCCAGTTGATTAGTAACCAACCAGATGCTCTATTTAGCAATGCCCCGATACTTGGTATACAGAAAGCACTTCTGGAAAGCGGAATTCCAGCCCGCATTTCACTCTCCGCAGGAAGCTATCTTTGCAATGCCTTGGCCTATACGGCTCTCAATCTCATTCGCGAGCAAGATCTTGCAACGCGGTTTCTGTTCGTACACATCCCCTATTCTCCTCGGCAAGTCGCTGAACTAATAACCCAAAACTCTGAACTGGGATTGGAATTGCACCAAAGAGGAGATTTGGCATCAATGAGTCTTGAGATGGTTACCAGCGCGCTTGGCATCATTGCCAATGTAATGGCTAAAGAATTGACAATAAATGATTGAATTACGAAACTTGCATAAGCGGTATCATTCCGCCACTCCCGCTGATCATCTGAACTTTGTCATCAACGACGGCGAATTCTTCACGTTGCTCGGCCCGAGCGGTTCTGGAAAATCGACGATTCTGCGGATGATCGCAGGGCTTGAAAACCCATCATCTGGTGAGATTCTCTACAACAATACAGATATTACAACGCTCCCCCCATGGAAGCGTCGTTTTGGGATGATCTTCCAACAGTACGCAATATTTCCGCATCTGGACGTTGGACAAAATGTGCAGTACGGGCTCACGCGTCAGCAGCGAAAGGATCATGGTGAAAAGCGAGCCAAGGAGTTACTTGAGCTTGTTGGTCTCCCAGGTTATGAGAAGCGCAGTGTTAGACAGCTCAGTGGTGGTGAGCAGCAGCGGGTTGCTATTGCCAGAGCACTCGCACCCGCACCTGATGTGCTATTACTCGATGAGCCGCTATCGGCACTGGATGAAAAAATTCGCCGCGAAATGCAATTAGAGCTAAGAGCGATTCAACGCCAGACAGGCACCACATTTGTTTACGTCACCCATGACCAAGAAGAGGCCCTTACGATGAGTGATCGCATTGCATTGCTCAACGAAGGGAAGTGTGCCCAGCTCGACGAACCAAAAGCGATTTTCCAGAATCCACGAACCGTATTCGTCGCGAATTTCTTCAGAGGCTGCAATGTAATAAACGCTGAGCTCATTCAGTCTGAGGCTGGTGACCATGTAAACATCGCTAACGATCATTTTCCGGTCACACCATTGAAGAGCAAAACTTACTCTGGGCAAGTTGCTATTCGCAGCGAGAATATACTTTTAACTGCGGCCAGTAGCGAATCGGAATCGCAGGCTGAGATTAAGAGAATTGTCTATCGAGGCTTACACAGCAGTATAGAATTAAATCTCACGGATGGTCAGGTGCTGATTGCTAGCATAACTAAATCAGAGGATTTCAACGAAGGCCAGAAGGTGTGCTTCGACATAGAAGAAGGAAAAGTCATTCCACTCGAATTATAAATTGGAGGTTCTGGATAATGAACAGATCTTTAGACACGACATTCAACTTTGATCGTCGCACTTTGCTAAAAGCGGCGTCCGCACTTGCCATAACTAGCGCAACGGGTGGACTCCCCTTCTCAGCTCTAGCATCTTCGCATCGAAGCCTGACCATAGCAGACATCGGCGTCGGCGATCCTGGCGACTGGTCGCGGTTCTCGAGCGATTATGATGTGGACGTTGTATCCATAGGAAACGCACCATCAGCGATCATCAACCAACTCATCGTAGGTGGTGGCGTAAAAACTTTCGATATCATCAATATCGTCGGTGGCATCCAACAGCCCTTGGCAAATGAAGGGTTAATTCGCCCCATTGACACTGCGCGTATACCGAACTGGGAAAAGAATGCCTATCTAGAAGAGTTTCTAAAAAAAGGAGGGCCTGGTAGAGACTTCATAAGCCAGGATGGCAAAATTTATGGGGTACCTACTGTATTGCAGGCTGATAGCTTTGCTTATCTTCCAGAAGAAACTGGAGAATTGGATAGCTACGCAGCACTTTTCGATGAAAAATTCCGTGGTTATGTCGCGCTTGAAGATAACTTTACGACTTCAGCACAAAAAACCGCGTTATACCTTAAAGCGAATGACCTCGCCGATATTGAAGACCCGTCTGACCTTAGCATATCCGAACTCGACACAGTCTCAGAATTTTTAATAGATAAGAAGAAAAAAGGGCAGTTCCGAGTCATCTGGTCTAGTTTCCAACAGGCGGTTGATCTACTCGTCAATAAAGAAGTCTATGTGATGGACTGCTGGGAACCTATAGTTTTCGCTGCTAGAGAACAAGGCGTTGAGGTGAAGTACGCAGATCCCAAAGAAGGCTATCTGCTATGGGCGATGGCCGCCTACATCGTGAACAATCCCGATCATTCTGAGGAGGATATCGAAGCGGCATATAACCTGCTTAACTTCATGCTTGGTCCTTGGTATGGCGCAACCATTTCAAACAAAAACGGTTATTTGACCAATTCCCAAGCACCAGAGTATGCTTTAAACAATTCAGATCAGTTCTCCGAGGAAACCGCAGCCAATATCCGTCGAATTCACGACAATGTGAGGCGGAAATTCGAGGCAGGCGGCACTTGGCAGAGCCGATGGCCTCGAAACATTCAGTACTATGAAGAGACTTGGCAGCGGTTCATGTCAGCATAAGTGACGACGAGCACAAATCGGTGGAGAACCGCTAATGAAAAGTTTGATCTTTAGGCTGTTATCTTATCGGTGCTTTACCGGCATTGTGCTCGCCTTCTTATTCACTGCAATCACAGCGCCAGTCGCGATTACATTTGTGATCAGCTTCTGGTCGCGAACCATGTTTGGCTTCGAGCCAGCGCTCACACTCGAGAATTACGCGACATTCTTCACCAGTCAGAGAGTAGGTGTTCTCTTGCGTACCATTGTGATCGCCGTCAGCTCTACAATGTTGATGCTCGTAATTGCCTTTTCTGCCGCCTTCATCATCAATCGCACTATCAAACCACATTGGCAGAGGACTGTGCTTTTCCTGTTTGCAGCACCATTTCTTGTTAATTATATCGTTCGAATACTCGTTTGGACCGACATCCTGGGTCGAAACGGAATTATAAATGCCTATCTTTTAAACTTGAATTACATTGTGAACCCTCTAGATTGGCTGCTTTACAGCAATTTTTCAGTGTATATTGGACTAATTTCAGCATATCTCCCGTTTATGATATTCCCGATATGGGTATCATTGAACAGCATTGAACGGACTTACGAACACGCAAGCTGGATGCTTGGCAGAAACAGAGCAGAGACGTTTCTTTCCGTGACATTGCCACTATCACTCCCCGGTGTAACAGCGGCATTTATTTTCGGATTTGTTGGGGTATTCGGTGAAATCGCAGTCTCTCGGATACTAGGTGGCGCCGGTTTTCAGCTTTATGGCAATACCATTGAAAGTGCGTTAAACACTGTAAACTATCCACTGTCGGCTGCCATGTCTTCTATATCCATAGGCATTATGCTTGTACTCTTATTTACCTGGCTACGATTCTTCGACCTGAAGCTATTTCTAGGAGATCTCCTGCCTTCTCGGTAGAAAATCACAATGACTAAAACTCTAATTTCAGCCCTAGGTTTGGCCTATATTGCCTTATTGTTAGCTTTTTTCTATCTTCCAATGATGCTGCCAATCACCGTATCACTCAACAGCGTTCCGGACGACCAGTCTTTTTTCGAGCACCTCTGGTCCACGCTGGAAGAAAACCGAATCAACAGCTCTCTGAATAACTCACTAATGATCGCCTCAGTAGTAAGCATCATTACCCCAATTTTATCTATTCTAACTGCTCATACGATAAGAGAATTGAAACTTCCAAAGCTGACACTGGCAATATCCCTGCTACCACTTTTCATCCCAGGCATCAGTATGGGCATCGCAACTGCCCTGTTCTTCCAGATACTAGACATCACCCCATCACCTGCAACCATCGTTTTCGTACAAACAGTGTGGTGTTTACCTTTTTCCACCCTCATCATTCTTGTCACTCTGTCACGATTCAACCCAAGCTTTCTTGAGGCTTCCTACATGCTAGGAAAAAATAAGATAACAACCTTCTTCCGTGTTGAATTACCCATCATCTTTCCAGGACTACTTGGTGCAGCAATCTTCTCTTTCATCCTTTCATTTAACGAGACCGTGCGAACAGCAGTCGTTCAAGGCAGTCACAATACCCTTCAGACCTATTTATGGTCACAATACCAGCAAGTTGGCCTTAACGATCAAATATTCAACATGATGACGATAATCATCGTGTTCACTCTAGCTTTGATCGCAGTTCTTGCCATCGTTGATTATCGGGGGCGGGCTAGGTTGTAGGCTGATACTGGCAGAGTTAAGGAAACGCTGCATAAATACGGCCGTCGCTGCCTAGAAGATTCTATTCGACACTACCTGTCAGTCTATAACGAGAACCCAAAGCCTTTCCAGTGGCGGAAAACTGCTGACCAGATAGTGGCGTCGGTGGGTCGAGCCGCATCAGCTCTTGATCGGCGCACCGACAAGTCAGATTAATTATGCGAACTTGAGAATCACCACACTAGCGTTCCTCTGCTTAAGGTTGGCAGATTTTTCCTATCGCTTTTTTCTATCTGCTAGGCTTCCTCCATCAGGCGGAGGTCAAAGTATGGCTCAATTCATGCTTGTCATGTGCTAAGGTTAATTTGCAGTCTGGGCTCGACCCTGAGCGGTCATATCGGAAAAACAAGCAGAAGCACTTAGAGTTTAAAAATGATGAAATATGGGGTTGGGTTGTTTGTGGCGGTATGTTTGTTGTTGATCGGATATTGTATTGGCGCTACTGAGAATGAAAATTTATTTTCAGACGTGAAGTGGACGGATGTCGGCACTCTTCTTGTGACCTTTTTTGGTTTTGCTTTCGGCTTTTTCACTTATTTTCAATGGCTAAGTGATAAGCGTAAGGAAGATGCCGAGTTATGGTGATTTCTGGTGTATGGAAGCAGGCTGAAAGGATGGCGTATCCTGTTGGTTGATCACCACCAAGATCACAACCAACAGAGGATGGATACGCCATGTCCAAGTCTAACCTGCATGCTCTTTCACAACCAGAG